>CAVHDO010000069.1:0-8512 GCA_963634795.1 Oscillospiraceae bacterium | reverse complement strand
ATTTCATTGTTTCCTTCGGACTTTCAATCCGTTGTGTGATGATGGTGCGGCCGTTTCGGCCGGGAAGGAGTCGTTATGAAAAAGAGAGTCGTCGTCGCGATGTCGGGCGGCGTGGATTCCACGCTGGTCGCGCGGCTTTTGCAAGAGGCGGATTATGAGGTGTGCGGCGCCACGATGCGCGTGTTTCCGGAGCAGGACGTGTCGGATGCCGTCGCTATGGCCGCGTTTCTTGGGGTTCCGCATAAAGTGCTGGATGTCACGGAATCGTTTCGAGATATTGTGTTGCGAAATTTCATCGATTCGTATGCGGCGGGCATTACGCCGAATCCGTGCATGATTTGTGATTTGCATATCAAGTTCGGCTTATTTTATGAAACGATGCGTCGCGAATTTGATGCGGAATATTTTGCGACGGGGCATTATGCGCGCATTGTGTACGATGAGGCCCGCGGGCGCTACGAGGTGCGGAAGGGGCTGGATCTCAAAAAAGACCAGTCGTACATGATGTATCATTTGACGCAGGAGCAGCTGGCGCATATTTTGTTTCCGTTGGGGCGGACGGAGAAGACGGCGACGCGGGTGATGGCCGAGGAGCGGGGGCTTCCCGTCGCGCACAAGGCGGAGAGCCAGGACATTTGTTTCTTGGCCGGCGAGCGCTCGTATGTGGAGTATTTGGAGAAACGGGCGCCGGAAATTTTTCGCCCCGGAGACATTACGGACAGAGCAGGGAAGGTGCTCGGCCGGCATCGGGGATTGGTGCGGTATACAATCGGGCAGCGGAAGGGACTCGGGATCGCGTTTCCGACGCCGCTCTATGTGACGGCGCTCGATGCGAAGACGAATCGCGTCATCGTCGGCGGGAACGAGGATCTTTTCCGGACGGAGCTTTGGGCGGACGGTCTCGATTTTCCGGACGGGGAAGCGCCGAGTGAAGAATTTTCCTGCGAGGCAAAAATTCGTTACGGATCGCATACGGAGGATTGCCGCGTGAAACTTTCGGACGACGGGCGAGCCCAAGTAATCTTCGCCGCGCCGCAACGCGCCATCACGCCGGGGCAATCGGTTGTTTTCTACGACGGAGACCGACTCCTCGGCGGCGGGACGATTGTGGAGTGATTGTTTTCCGTTTACCGTTCACCGTTCACAGAGATTTTGACAGGCTTGAAAAGGCTTGAAGAGCTTGAGCGATTGAGCGCTTCGTGGTTTAACAGTGTATGATGCACGGTGAACGGATGACGGATGACGGATGACGGGTAGCGGCTGACTGACTGCTACGGTTAAATCGGAAAAGGAGAGACGCAAAATGTATCGCTTGGCGAAAATCGGGGACGCGGCGGAATTGGTTTCCCTTTACGCGCCGTACGTGCGGGAGACGGCGATTACCTTTGAATACGACGTGCCGACGGTTTCGGAATTTTCCAAGCGAGTGCGGAAGGCGCTGTCGCAGTTTCCGTATCTGGTCGCGGAAAAGGACGGGAAGATTCTCGGCTATGCGTACGCCGGCGCGTTTCATCCGCGAAAAGCGTATGCGTGGTGCGCGGAGCTTTCCGTGTATGTGGTGCAAGACGCGCATGGCGGCGGGCTCGGAAAATCTTTGGTGATGCAGCTGGAAACGATTTTGAAACGGCAGGGCTATTGCAATGCGTACGCCTGCGTCGCCGTGCCGCGCGGAGAGGATCCGTATCTGGACACGAACAGCTTGGATTTCCATACGCACATCGGCTATGAAACGATTGGCCGGTTTCATCGTTGCGGCTGTAAATTCGGTCGGTGGTACGACATGGTGTGGATGGAAAAATATTTGCAGGAGAAAGAGGCGCTGAGTGAGCCGATTTCCTTTTCGTCACCGGAATTTTTGGGACGCTTGGAAGGGAAATATTGGGAAAACGCAACGGAATTGGAGAAACAGCTACAGTGAGGAAATTTGTTTCCTGTAAAAATTTCCTCTTTATTTCCTTTTTTCTGTTTGTTATAATACGAATTACGTCATATCGGGTTTTGTCAGTAGGAGACAAGTATGAAGAGAGAAGACATTCGGAATATCGCCATCATCGCGCACGTCGATCACGGGAAGACGACGCTGGTGGATGCGATGCTCAAGCAGAGTCATATTTTCCGCGAAAATCAGAAGGTGGAAGAGCGCGTGATGGATTCCAATCCGCTCGAACGCGAACGCGGCATTACGATTTTGTCCAAAAACACGTCCGTCATGCACGACGGCGTGAAGCTCAATATCGTCGACACCCCCGGGCACGCGGATTTCGGCGGCGAAGTCGAACGCATTTTGAATATGGTGGACGGCGTGCTCTTGGTCGTCGATTCCCATGAGGGACCGATGCCGCAGACGAAGTACGTCCTTCGCAAGGCGCTCGAGCACAAGCTCAAGCCGATTGTCGTCATCAATAAAATCGATCGCCCCGACGAACGCATTTCCGATGTCGAAGGAGAAATTTTGGAGCTTTTCATGGAGCTCGATGCCGATGAGGATCAGCTGGATTTCCCGCTGGTGTACGCTTCGGCGCGCGCCGGGATCGCGAAGCTTCACATGAGTGACGAAGCGAAGGATTTGACGCCGCTTTTCGATACGATTTTGAAATACATTCCCGCGCCGGAAGGCGATGCGGACGGCGGGCTGCAAATCATGACGACGACGCTGGATGCCGATGAATACCTTGGCAAAGTCGCCATCGGTCGCGTCACGCGCGGCAAGGTGCGCGTCGGGCAGCAGGTCGCGATTACGGACGGCGAAAAGACGAGAAACGATCGTATCGGTCAGCTTTTCGTTTGGCAGGGCATGAAGCGCACGCCGGTCGAAGAAGCGGAAATGGGAGACATCGTCGCGATGGCCGGTTTCAAAGATATCAATATCGGGGAAACGGTCGCCGATGCGGACAATCCGGAAGCGCTGCCGTCCATTCATATCGACGAGCCGACGCTGTCCATGGTGTTCCATGTCAATAAGAGCCCGTTTGCGGGTCGCGAAGGCGATTTCGTGACGAGTCGCCACATCCGCGCCCGTCTGGAAAAGGAAATCGAAACGAATGTCGCGCTTCGCGTGGAAGATACGGACAGCTCCGACGCTTTCACCGTGTCGGGCCGCGGCGAGCTGCATATTTCCGTTTTGATTGAAATGATGCGACGCGAAGGTTTTGAGCTGGAAATTTCCAAGCCGCAGGTCATTTACAAAACAATCGACGGCAAGAAATGCGAACCGATGGAACGCCTGACGGTGGAGGTGCCGCAGGAATTCATGGGCGCCGTCATGGAAGGGCTGGGACCGCGTCGTGCGGAAATGATTTCCATGGAAGAGCTCGCCGGCTATATGAAAATGGATTTTTCCATTCCGGCGCGCGGACTCATCGGTTTTCGCAATGAAATGTTGACCATGACGCGCGGTACGGGTATCATGTATCATGTTTTCCAGGGCTACACGCCGTACAAGGGTGACATTCCGGAAAGGACGCGCGGCTCGCTCGTCGCGTTCGAGGCGGGCACGACGACGGCGTACGGCCTCAATTCCGTGCTCGACCGCGGCGAACTTTTCATCGGGCCGGGCGTCGAAGTCTACGAAGGTATGATTATCGGCGAAAATGCCCGTGACAATGATATGGACGTGAATCCGTGCAAGAAGAAACATTTGACGAATACACGTGCCGCGGCCTCCGACGACGCCATCCGCCTCCCGCCGCCCCGCCAGTTCACGCTGGAATCGGCGCTGGAATGGATTCGCGACGACGAACTCGTCGAAGTCACGCCGACTTCCGTCCGCATGAGAAAGAGTATTCTTTCCCGTCAGATTCGCTATAAGAATGCGAATATAAAAAATAAATAATAACGGCTGTCCGTTATCCGTTTACCGATTTTCCTGTTCGGCGAGATGCGATAGTGTTCACGCACGGTTTACGGCAAACGGTCACACGGATAACGGATAGCAAAAAACTGCGAATGAAGTGTAACGACACTTTGTTCGCAGTTTTTTCTTTTTGATTTTTCTTGACATTCCGAGAGGAGAATGGTATTCTATGCATAGACGTTAGCACTCAAAGGAAGTGAGTGCTAATAGCAAGAATGAAAAACGGAGGTTTCTTGTCATGGATGCGCGAAAGAAGAGGATTCTTTGGGCGATTGTGCAGGCGTATGTGTCGTCGGCCGAGCCCGTGAGCTCTCGGACGATTGCGCGCCATTTTGATTTGGGCGTTTCCAGCGCGACGATCCGAAATGAAATGCTCGATTTGGAGGACGAAGGGTATCTGGTGCAGCCGCACACGTCGGCCGGTCGGATTCCGTCCATCAAGGGCTATCGTTTCTATGTGGATTCGCTCATGGAGCCTGCGAAAATGTCACCCGACGAGGAGACGCGTCTGTTGGAAATGGTGGGAGCGTCGCGTGTGGATGAAGTTTTCCGCAATATGGCGCGCACCGTGGCCAAGCTCACACAGACATTGTCCGTCGCCGTGCGCAGCGGAGAACGGGCGTCGACATTCCAATACGCGAAATTTTTGCCGCTGGATGAGCGGCGGGCGATTTTGCTCGTCGTGACCGGCGAGGGCCAAGTTTCCAATCAGGTCGTGCCGATTCCCGAAGGCTCATCGCTTGAAGAATTGCAATTCTTGGTGGAGCGGCTGAATGGTTTCCTGCACGGGCGCGATATTTCTTCGCTTTCCGAAAGTTTGATTCTGTCGTTTCAAAAAGAAGCCGAGCGAGATTTGTCTTGTTTCAACGGCGTGTTTGCGGCTCTCGACAGCGCGCTTTCGCCGGAGCGGAAAGTGTTCACGGGCGGCACGGCGGGTCTCATGCGTCAGCCGGAATTTCGCAATGTGGACCGGATGCAGGACATTTTGCAACTTTTGGAAGAGCGCGACACATTGAATCACATGCTGGATGCGAAGCCGGAAGCGCCGATCACGGTGAAAATCGGCTCGGAAAACAGCGAAAAATCGCTTTCGGATCTTTCGGTCGTGCGGGCGGAATTTTCCGTCGGCGGCAAGACGGTCGGGACGATGGCGGTGCTGGGGCCGACGCGAATGGAATATGCGAGAATCGTGGGGCTTTTGTATTTCATGCAAAGGCGATTGGAAAGTTTGATTCGGGGGAAGGAGTAAGACATGGAAGAGAAGGAGAAGAAGGAGCAGCCGGAAACGACGGCGACGGAGGAACGGCCGGCCGTCGACACGCCGGGGGAGGAAACGGCGGCCGATTCCGTCGCGGCGCTGGCAGAAGCGCTGACTTTGAAGGAGGAAGCGGAAAAGAAAGTGCTGTCCTTGGAAAATGAGAAGGAAGCGCTCTTGGCAAAAATGTCCGTCGCGATCGGGCAGCAGCAAAGACTGCAGCAGGATTTCGACAATTTCCGGAAACGCACGCGCACGGAGCAGGCAGAGGCGAAAGACAAGATGACGGCCGAGGTCGCCAAAGAATTTTTGCCCGTCGTCGACAATTGCGAGCGGGCGCTCTCTCACATGGAAAAAGACGCGGCCGGAGCGGCGTATGTCGAAGGGTATGCGCTTTTGCACAAGCAGCTTTTGAAAGTGCTCGCCGATTTGGGCGTGGAAGAAATTCCGGCGGAAGGGGAAACCTTCGATCCGCACATTCACGAAGCGGTCATGCAGGTGCCGTCGGCGGATTTGCCGGAGGAAACGGTGGCCGCGGTGCTGCAAAAAGGATACAAGTTGAAAGATATCGTGCTTCGTCCGGCCAAAGTACAGGTCGTCGGCGGGTAGCACGTGAGAATAAAATCGTGGAAGAATAAGAATTAAATCGTAATTCATAAGGAGGAAAAACATTATGTCAAAAGTGATTGGGATTGATTTGGGGACGACAAATTCCGTTGTCGCGGTCATGGAAGGCGGCGAGCCCGTCGTCATTCCGAATGCGGAAGGTTCGAGACTCACCCCGTCCGTCGTTGGGTTTTCCAAAACGGGTGAGCGTCTGGTGGGGCAGCTGGCCAAGCGCCAAGCGGTGTCGAATCCGCAGCGCACGATTGTTTCCATCAAGCGCCACATGGGCAGCGATTACAAGGTGGACATCGACGGCAAGAGCTACACGCCGCAGGAAATTTCCGCGATGATTCTGCAGAAACTCAAGACGGATGCGGAAGCGTATCTCGGCGAAAAGGTGACGGAAGCCGTCATCACCTGCCCGGCGTATTTCACGGACAGCCAGCGCCAGGCGACGAAGGATGCGGGCAAAATCGCGGGGCTCAATGTGCTCCGTATCATCAATGAACCGACGGCGTCTTCGCTCGCTTACGGCCTCGACAAAGTGAAGGACGACAAGGAACACCTCTTCCTCGTCTACGATTTGGGCGGCGGCACTTTCGATGTGTCCATTCTGGATTTGGCGGACGGCGTCTTTGAAGTGAAGGCTTCGAACGGAAACGGGCATCTCGGCGGCGACGATTTTGATGCGCGCGTCATGAATTGGATTGCCGATACTTTCCAGAAACAGAACGGCTTTGCGCTGAAACGCGATCCCATGACGGATCAGCGTCTCAAAGAAGCGGGCGAAAAGGCGAAAATCGAGCTCTCCAGCGTCATGAGCACGGAAATCAATCTGCCCTTCATCACGATGGACAGCGAAGGACAGCCGGTGCATTTCGTCGCGAATCTGACGCGCGCGGAATTTGACCGCATCACCGAAGATCTTGTGGAAGCGACGGTCGCGCCGATTGACATCGCGATGAAAGATGCGGGCGTTTCCACGTCCGACATCGAAAAGATTCTGCTTGTCGGCGGCTCGTCCCGTATTCCGGCCGTGCAGGAAATGATTAAGAGAAAATTCGGCAAAGAAGCGAGCAAGGGCATCAATCCGGATGAATCTGTCGCGGTCGGCGCGGCGATCCAGGCCGGCGTCTTGAAGGGCGATGTGAAAGACGTCCTCCTTCTCGACGTCACGCCGCTGTCTTTGGGCATTGAAACGATGGGCGGCGTCTTCACGACGATGATTAAGAGAAATACGACGATTCCGACGCAGAAAACGCAGATTTTCTCCACGGCGGCGGATAATCAGCCTTCTGTCGACATCCATGTCTTGCAGGGCGAGCGCCCGATGGCGGAGGACAATAAGACACTGGGCCGTTTTGAACTTTCCGACATTCCGCCGGCTCCGAGAGGCGTGCCGAAAATTCAAGTTTCCTTTGATATCGATGCGAATGGCATTGTCCATGTGTCCGCCAAAGATATGGGGACGGGCAAGGAGCAGAAGATTGACATCACGTCGTCCACCGGTCTTTCCGAAGAGGAAATCGAGAAGATGCAACAGGACGCGAAGGCGCATGAGGCTGAGGATCAGAAGCGCAAAGAAGCCGTGACAGCGAAAAATGACGCGGAAGCGCTTGTGTACCAGGCGGAAAAGACGGTGCGCGAGATCGGCGACAAGGGCGACGCGGCGAAGGTGAAGGAAGTCAATGACGGGATTGAGAAACTGAAAGAAAGTCTCAAGGGCGATGACATCGACAAGATCAAAGCCGATGCCGAAGCGCTCACGAAACCGCTTCACGAATTGACGGAGGCGTTGTATCAGCAGGCACAGCAAGCGCAGCAGGCACAGCAGGCCGGCGGCGCACAGAGCGCAGGCACCGATCAGGGACAGGCGAAGAAAGAGGACGATAATGTGGTCGATGCGGATTACAAAGTCGTCGATGACGATCAAAACAAATAAGACAGGACGGAGACATGGCGGCAAAGGATTATTATGACATTCTCGGCGTGGGGAAAAGCGCGTCCGAGGATGAAATCAAAAAAGCGTATCGCAAGCTCGCGCGGCAGTATCATCCCGATTTGCACAAGGACGATCCCACGGCGGCGGAGAAATTCAAAGAGGTCAATGAGGCCTACCAGACTCTCTCCGATGCGGATAAACGCGCGCAATACGATCAGCTGGGTCATGCGGCCTACGAACAGGCACAGCAGGGCGGAGGCGGTCCGGGCGCGGGCGGCTTCGGCGGCGCGGGCGGTTTCAATTTTGACATGGGCGATATTTTCGACATGTTCACCGGCGGCGGCCGGCAGCGGCAGAACGGTCCCATGCGCGGCGCGGATATGCGCTACGATATGGAAATCACCCTTCGAGAAGCGGCGAAAGGCGTCAAGAAAAGTTTCCGCGTGAGAAAAGACGAGACCTGCTCGCATTGCCATGGCAGCGGTGCCGAGCCCGGGACGAAAGTGGAAACTTGTCCGCATTGCCAAGGCACGGGGCAGGAGCGCGTCGTGCAGCGGACGCCTTTCGGTCAGATGATGAATGTAGTTACTTGTCGTCATTGCGGCGGAAGCGGGAAAATTATCCAAGAAAAATGCCACACCTGCCACGGCTCCGGGTTGCAGAAAAAAGAAAAGACCCTCGAAGTGAATATCCCGGCCGGTGCCGACAGCGGCGTCCGAATGCGCATCGGCGGCGAAGGCGAACCCGGGACACGCGGAGGCCCCGCGGGCGATCTCTACGTCTACATCTTCGTGAAAGAAGATCCCGATTTCGGCCGCGAAGGCGACAATCTCTACCGCCGCGCAGATATTTCCTT
>CAVHDO010000068.1:0-8524 GCA_963634795.1 Oscillospiraceae bacterium | reverse complement strand
AATACAATGACCGTCTCAAAAAGAACATGAGACAGTCCTACGAAGATGTGGACGCTCTCCGCAAACAATACGGCGTCACCTTCCGCCTCGCTTCCTACATGCTCGCCCTCAAGCGTGTCGTCGAAGCGCAGAACGCTCGCGGATTCCTCGGATAATTAATAGAGCAAAAAAATAAAAGCGCGGTGCGTATGAAAGGAGAAACTTTCATGCGCGCCGCGCTTTTTGCGTGTGGGAAAAGTGCACAGGTGGGCATGCTGAGCTTTTTTTGCCAGGTGAGATAAAGACTTCAGACGGTCAGACTTCAGACGTCAGACTTGAGCGGTGTCGCGCCGCGACGATTTTTATATGCGCCTTCGGCGATCCATCATCCGGCGCTTCGCGCCACTGACAACCGTCCACCGGAAGGTTGTCTCCAAAGGAAGGCTAAAGCAGTACGCGCTTCGCGCGATTTTTATAAAAAATCATCGCCGCAGGCGATACCAATTTCGTCTGATGTCTGACGTCTGATCATCTGACGTCTTAATCCTGCCTGACGAAACTGCTCCCGGCTCCCGGCTCCGGGCTATCTTGCGCCTGACGTAAAAAGCCAAGCAATCTCTGACGTCTGACGTCTGATTGTCTGACATCTCAATCCTGCCTGACAAAACAGCCAATCACGTCATCTGTGCCCTGTGCACTGTGTACTGTGCACTATCTCCATTTTGCCTGCCGCAAAAGCCAATCTCAAAATAAGCTATGCCCCTCATCTCTATCAACGAAAAGCCATCATCACAAGCGCGCAAAAGGTAAGCAAGAAAAAAGCCGAGCCTCTCATCTCTTATTTTTTTCTTGACATAACTTTTAATACCGTGTATAGTGGGCAGTATAGATTTAACATATGGCAAAAGCCTGTCTCCGAGAAAGGGGATGCTTCCTATGACATTGCAGCAATTGCGCTATATCATGCAGATTGTGCAGTCCGGCTCCATCAGCACCGCCGCGCAAAAATTATTTATCACGCAGCCGAGCCTTTCCAAGTCCGTCGCCGATTTGGAAAAAGAAATGGGGATTACCATTTTCAATCGGAACAATCGCGGCGTGTATCTTTCCGACGAAGGCGCGAAATTTTTGGCGTATGCGCGGCAGATTGTCGAGCAGGCGGATATGCTGGAGCATCAATATAAATTCGGCCCGCCGATCAAGAGAAGTTTCGCCGTTTCCTCGCAGCATTATGCCTTCGTCGTCGATGCTTTCGTCGCGCTCATTCACGATTTCAAAGGCGAGCAGTATGAATTTGCTTTGCGCGAATCGCGGACGTACGACATCATCGAGGACGTGCGCACGCAGCGGAGCGAGATGGGGATTTTGTATCTCTCAAAATTCAATCGCGACGTCCTGCAGCGCATTTTCCAAAACGCCGAGCTGCATTTCGTGCCGCTGTTCAAAGCGCGGCCGCACGTCTTCCTGAGTCGCAAGCATCCGCTGGCGAAAAAGGAAACGGTGACGCTTTCCGAGCTGAAGCGCTATCCGCGTCTTTCCTACGAGCAGGGCCTCGATCATGCGTTTCATTTCACGGAAGAATTGCATTCGACGGAAGAATCACAGCAAAATATCGTCGTTTCCGATAAATCGACCATGTTCCAACTCATGGGCGATCTCTTGGGCTATAACATCGCCTCCGGCGCGCTCAATGCGGACCCGGACAGCGAAGAAATCGTCCCGGTTCCGTTGAAATCGGCCGAGTCGATGGACGTCGGCTACATTCACCCGACCGATCACCCCCTCTCGGCGCTCTCCGAACAGTTTTTGGATCATCTCAAAGTGTCGATTGAGGCGTTTCTGGCGTCGGAGGCAGAGAAAGAGTGAGGGGCAGGACTTTCTTCTTCTCCCCTTTGGCGGCGTTTGAAATGAAGGCAGGGAACTGACAGAGATGAGAGGCTTGCCATTCTTTTCTTTTCCTCTGCGGCGTTTGATGTGAATAATTTGGTGCTGACAGAGATGAGGAAAAGAAGAAGTGGCCTGCGGCCATTTTATAAAAAATCGCGCGAAGCGCGCACCTAAACTGCTCACTACTAATTGCTAATTGCTAACTGCCATCTCGCCCGACAAAAAAGCCGAGCACGTCAACCTGTGCACTGTGCACTGCCTTCCCCCGCCTGCCGCCAAAAGCAAACCACCAATCAAGCCACGCCATTTCCCCCACCCAAGGAGCCCATCATGTCCTACAGCGAACTGATAAAAAATCTGAATCCCATACGGCATTACGTGCGGGATTTTTTCGTGTGCGGATTCAAGGGGCGTGACGATTTTTCCGAGAAGAGCGGGCGCAGCTATGACGATCAGCGGCGGCGCATCGACAGCTGGCTTTCGCCCTACATGGCGTTTCATCAAAGCGACGGGAAGAAATGCAGTTTCCTGTCCGTCGCGGCGCGTTCGGAGGCGGAAAATCCGCTGTTTCGCGTGTTTTGCACGAAGAGCTTCACCGCGATGGATTTGAAATTGCACTTCTTTTTGACAGATATTTTGACGGGCGGCGAGGCGCTGACGACGGGCGCGCTTTGGGAACGGCTGATCGACGGCTATCCCGCGGAGGACGAGAACGGAAACTGTCCCGACGAATCGACGGTGCGGAAGAAATGCGTGGAATACGCCGCGCTGGGGATTTTTCGGAAACAGAAAGAGGGGCGGCTGGTCTTGTACGCGCTTTCACCCGCCGTGCCGCTTTCCGGTTGCGCCGATGCTTTGGCGCTGGCCGAAGAAATTTTGCCGGTCGGCGTCTTGGGCTATTTCCTACGACAAAAATCCGGCGTGCCGAAGTTGCCGCTCTTCTTCAAGCATCATTATTTATTCCTCGCGCTCGATGCGGACATCGCCTGCACGCTACTCACGGCCATGCGCGAAAACCGTTTCGTTTTCATCCGTTTCCAAAACAAAAAGGAAACGGTGTCCCTCTATCCGTTGCGGCTTTTCGTCAGTACGCAGACGGGTCGCGAATATTTATTTTATCTTTTCGGCGGTGCGCCGCAATTTTCCCGGCTCGATCACATGGAGGAGGCGGCGCTTTCGGGCGCTGTCGATGACCCGGAGGCGCGGGAAGAGGAAGCGCGCGCCGTGCTTTCGCATTGCTGGGGGATTTCGTCCTCGCAAGGGCATCGATTGTATCACGTGAAACTTTGTATTCGCGTCGAAAAATGGGAAGAATTTATTGTCCGTCGTCTCCGGCGCGAAAAACGCTGCGGCACCGTGCGGCGAATGTCGCCCGGGCACTGGGTCTACGAAGCCGACGTCTACGATCCGCTCGAAATGCTCCCGTGGATTCGCAGCTTCATCGGGCGCATCGAAAGTTTGGAAACGGATCATCCCTATCTTTGGAAACGGTTCCGCAAAGATTTCCAAGCTCTTTGCGCGCTCTACGACGAGCCGGAAGAAACGGAGGCGCCGCGATGATTTTTCATGAAATTCACAATGCTTATTGGCGCATTTTGGCCAGGCTTCTCACGGCGGCGGCCGAAAAACCCGTCGCGCAAAGCGAGCTCTACGCGCTCATTCGCGAAGAGGGCTTTGCGGAGACGAGCACGGTAATTCCGGAGAAACTGCGCGGCGAATGGCCGCTTCTCTCCGAGGGAAAGAGCGTCCTTTCGCACACGCCGCCGCTTCCCGTCACGGCCATCGAGCGCGCGTTTCTGAAAGCCGCACTTTCCGATCCGCGATTCACCTTGTTTTTGGATGCGGAAACGGAATCCGCGCTCGCCACCTCGCTTTCGGATGCAGAGCCCCTTTGGACGGCGCGCGATTTGGTGTATTACGATTGCCACGCCGACGGCGATCCTTTCGGGGCGGCAGGGTATCGGGAAAATTTTGCCGCCATGCTGACCGCACTCCGTGAAAAGAAACAGGCGACCGTCACGTATCGCCCGCGCGCGAAGAAGGAGGCCGTCACACACACCGGCACCGTCCTTTCCGTCGAATATTCCGCCAAAGACGACGCGTTTCGTTTTCGTTTCGCGCACGAAGATTTTCTTTCCACGGTGAATGCCGCCGGCCTCGTTTCCGTCGTCGTGACGGATCTTCCCGCCGAAGCCGTTTCCGATACGGAAAAAGAAGAGACGATTGTCCTTGCCATCGAAAATGAAAGAAACAGCCTCGAGCGCGCGCTGCTCCATTTCTCGGATTTGAAAAAGGAAACGACGGCCGCCGAAGGGAATCGCTGGCAGATGACGCTGTATTACGACCGGGAAGATGAGACGGAAATTCTCATCCGCATCCTGTCTTTCGGCCCCTTCCTCAAAATCCTCGCGCCGGAGACGATGCGGAGCAAATTAAAAGCGCGACTGCAAAAGCAAATCACGCTGATGGAAATGAAACGGGACGGCGAATGAGAGAGGCCGATTCGAATTTTGAAATAGGATCCAAATCGCCGGAATCGTCGCGCATTCATGGGAGATCGTTTTTTGAATTTTTGATTACGCCGGAGGACATTTTCGTATCGTTGAGAGTGTCCTATGGCGTTTTTTTCTTGCTCGGATCGGTAAAGGGGGAAAGGGGCTGTCCGCAGATTTGCAGGAGTGTTTCCGCATCTTTGGCGCCGGTTTCGCGGAGCGCGCAGCCGACGATATGCGCGCAGGCTGCTGCATCGGCCAGCGCTTGATGATGTTGGAAGCGGAAGCCTAGGTTGCCCGCTACGGTATTCAGCTTGTGATTGACCATATCTGGCCACAGCGCGCGCGAAAGTTTCACCGTACAGGCATATTGAAAATGCGGACGAGGAAGATGGTAATAATCCAACATGGCGGCCAAGACAGATACGTCGAAAGCGGCGTTGTGCGCAAAGACGATAGCGCCTTCTAAAAACGAAGAAATCTCTGGATAAAACGCGGGGAATTCCGGCTCGTTTTCCACCATATCCGGCAGAATGTTGTTCACGCGGACGCAATTCGGATCGAAGCGCATTTCCGGCGGGTGGATGAGACGATACCAACTTTTGGCGACGCCGACGCCGTCGGAGACGACGATGCCAAGCGCGCAGGCGCTGGCGCGTGTGGAATTGGCGGTTTCAAAATCGATGGCGGTATATTTCATGATGCTTTATGTTTCGGAAACAAATTCTGGCGCGGTTTTCGAGAGCCACCCGGTTTCCGTATCGCGCCCGAAAGAATCCAGAAGGCGACGCGCCAGCTCATTTCGGACGGACATGGCGCGGCGGCGGCTTGAGGCAAAGCAAGGAACGGCCAAAATCAAATCTCTGGTCTCTTTTGTCACGGCGGCCGTTTTTCCTTGGTCGCAGAAGATTTGGCGCACGGAGACCGCGGTGCCCCATGCCCAGACGGGTTCTTTTTCGGGAACGGGCTGCGCCAAGCCGTCCGCATTTTGAAATGTGTCTCCGTTTTTGGCTTCGCGAAGGGAAAGTGCTTGGCGATCTTTCACGTCAAAGGCCAAGATCGGAAGGCGCGCTTCCAGCGACGCGGCGCGGACGAGATCCGATACGGGATTTTCGCGGGGAAGGGCGGTGAGGCCGATGAGTCCCGCGGTTTTCCCCGGAGCGAATGTTTCCTCCGCTGTTTTTTCCCGCTCGATTCCTTCCGCAAATTCCAAAAGCAAGGTTTCCACAGAAGAGCGGGCGTCCGGCGCGTTCATCTGCGAAAGTTTTTCCCGTAGCAATAAAATGGAAGGATCCTTTTCGACGGGTTTTAGGCGGAGAAGCAATCCGGCTTCTAAAAGGACATGATGGAAATACGCCTCGATGTCACGATCGACGCCTAAATTATCGAGTCCTCGCATGGAGACGAGACCGATTTCCAAATCCGAAAATCGTTCAAAAATTTCCGGGCTCACATTGATTTTCATGGGACCTCCTCAATGATTTCATTTCTTATCGGTACCAGTATATGAAAATTGAAAATTTGTGTCAAGAATTGGCGGCGTTTTCTAAAATCCGAGGGCGGCAGACGACGTTACATTTCCAATGATTTCGTCTCTTGACGTGCAAAGGAAGAGCGTGTATAGTAGAAGCACCCCGGATATGAAAATAGGAAAACAGGTACAGTAGGGCAGAAAGGAACGATTGGGAATAAGGTAAACAGACGACAAATGCAGGAAACGACGAGAAACAAAATCAGAGAAATCCCCATTTATGGCAGTGACGAAAGAGGTCGCCTTTGCAAGACTGCGATTTGCAAATGGGATCCGGACGGACAGGAGCATTATTTGGAAGTGAAGCAAGGACATCGCTACATCAAGACACCTTTATCCGTCATTCGAGACGCCGAAGCGGCATTAAAAGAAACAATAAATTAATCAGAAATAGGTTACCGAGCAAGGACCCGAAAGAGGTACCGTAGGCCGGAGCCACGAGAAGAAATATCTTCCGTGACTCCGGCTTTTTTGTTGGGGGAAAGCAGTACGCAGTGCATAGGTTGGCGTGCTGAGCTGTTTTGTCAGGCAAGATGGAGACGTCAGATGGTCAGACGTCTCTACCCCGTCTGGCCGAAACAGCCGAGCACGCCCCCCTGTGTACTGTGCACTGTGCACTGTGTACTGTGTACTTCCCCCAGTCCCCTCCGTTTCATTAATTTCACATACTATTGCCAAAGTGTACATCATGGCAGGAGATATAGATGCATTTCTTTTTCCGAAAAAAGGGAAAGAGATACATTCTCTCCTTGCTTTCGTGTGCATTTCTTTGGCAAGGAGACCTGCCGTGGACTTTGGCCGAAAGGACAAAGACATGGAAAGAAAAGAAGAAAGACAATATAAGATTCCGATGGAAATGACCGCCGAGGTCGCCGCCGATTTCGGCATTTCCCGAAAAGAATTGACGCCGATGAAAATCGGAAACCGGCGTACGCGGGGAATCTTCGTCCCCGTGACAAAAGAGGTATACGATGCGTATATGCGTCCCCTTTGGCGCGAGGCGAAACGGGAAGAACGGCACGAGACTCCTTTTTCTCTGGAATGGGGGCGTGATGAATACGCATGGGAAATCCCAGCGGACATGGACGTCGCTGAAGAGGTTGAAAAGAAGGAAAGCGTGGCCGCCGTGCGAAAAGCGCTGGCCGATCTTTCGGAAAAAGATAGAGAGATACTTTCCCTCGTGGCGGACGGACGCCCCGTTTCCGAAATTGCCAAGAGGATGGGGATGAGCGAAAGAGGCGTTCGCTATCGAAAGGGCGCCGCTCTTTTGCGAATGAAAGATTTTCTGGCGAATGTCTCCGCTTAGAAACTGTTTTGATATTTCTTTTCCGATTTTGGGAAGAAATGTCCTATGTAAGGTGTAAGGGGCAAGACCCCGGAAAGGAGGTGAAATGTATGAGCAAGAAATTGCAGCTGACCTTTATGGCGGAAGACGGCAAGACGTCCAGTCTCTCTCTGGATTATCCGGTCGAAGGACTCACTCTGGCGACCGTCCAGCAAGCGGCGGGCGATATGATTCCCGTCTTCGTCAATGCCGCCGGTAGCGCCATCCAAAGTCTCAAAGAAGCGAAGTACGTCGAGACGACCGAGACCCCGATTGACGCCTGAGATGGGAGTATTTTGTAAAAAGGAAAGGAGGTGATACGATGGCTACCAAGACGAAGATCGATGTGAAACTCGTCGTCGTGGTTTCGAAAGATGATGCGGGAAACACCGCCAATCTCAACTTTCAGAAAATCGCGACGATCGCGGGCGACGACGAATTGCTCGCGGCAGGGAAAGCGATTGCAAGTTTGCAGACCCGGACAGCGAAAGGATACAAAGTGAATGAAATGTATTCTCTTGCAGAGTAAGAAGGGAAAGAGCCGAGAAAAATGGTTTTCATTTTTTCTCGGCTCTTTTTTGTGTGGAATTATGCGCCTGACGGCGCGGTACTTTTGGTTTACTTTTCTTTGCTTGGCGTTTGAGTCAGGCTTGAAAGGATTGAAAAGGCTTGTGGTTTCGGTGCGGGGCTTTTGGTGTTCTTTGCTTTGCTTGACTCTTGATGTCGGGCTTGAAAGGATTGAAAAGGCTTGTGGTTTCGGCGCGGATATTTGGTGTTCTTTTCGTTGATTTGTTTTTGCTGACGGGCTTGAAAAGGCTTGAAAGGGCTTGATGTTTCGGCGCGGGACTTTTGGGCCTTCGGCGGAAAGATAAGAATGGGGAATGGCGCAAAAGAATTTCATCGCTATTCTCAAGCATTCTCAAGCCTTTTCAAGCTTTCTCAAGCTTTCTCAAGCCTTCTCAAGCCTTCTCAAGCCTTTTCAAGCATTTTCAAGCTTTCTCAAGCTTTCTCAATTCTTGGACGAAAGGCAAGAACGGAAAAGGAAGAAAAAAGTATATCGCCGAGACCATCAAGCCTTTTTAAGCTTTTCTCAGACAATGAGGAGCGGTTAACGGATAACGGCCAACGGATACCAGTGAAAGGGAGCGCGTTTTGGGGATTTGGTATATAATGGGGGAAATTTTGTAGCAGAAGAATTTTTCTGAAAATTTTGAGAAAAGGGGTTGCAGGGGTGCAATGGCAGAATTACAATCTCTCAGAGAGCAGAGAGCAGAGAGCAGAGAGCAGAGAGCAGAGAGCAGAGAGCAGAGA
>CAVHDO010000067.1:0-8555 GCA_963634795.1 Oscillospiraceae bacterium | reverse complement strand
GGCGATACCGCTTTCGTCTGATGTCTGATGTCTGACGTCTGACCATCTGACGTCTCAATCTTCCCTGACGCAAAAATCCAATCACACAAAAATTTCTCTCATCCATCCGGAGGTTCCATGACCGATTCCGTTCGCAAGACAAAAATGCTCACCGAAGCCGCCGCTGCCTGCGGTATCGCTTCGATTTTGGTTCTTTTGAAACTCTTGGCGCCGCTCCTCGTCTCCGTCACCATGATGACATCCGCCGTGCCCGTCGCCATCATCTGCCGCTACCACGGCCTCTCGTGGGGACTCGGCACTTCCTTTGGCGTCGTCTGCCTCGTCGCCATGATCGGCGGACCGGAAATCGGGCTCACCACCGCGCTCTACGCCGGAAGCCTCGGCTGCGTCATGGGCTGCTCCCTTGCCCGCGGCGACACCAAAGCGCGAACCATTTGGAAGACCTCCGTTATGTTTCTCATTTACATGGCCTACAAAATCACATTTTCCATCTGCATCATGGGAGTTGCCGATATTTTGACCGAAGTCCTCGATCGCTTCGTCCGTTTCCTCTCCTTCCTCTGGCTCTCCATCGCCGGAATTTTTACGGAAACGCCGACGACAAACGACACCGCCCTCCAAATCGGAGCCGCCGTCCTCGTCCTCCTGCTCTACATTTTCGAAGCCTGGGGAAATTCCTTCATCAGCCTCGACCTCACCAATCGATTGCTGGATCGGTTGAAATATGTGAGGAGATGAGGAAAAAGGGAAGAGGGAAGAGAGGCCAAGCCGATTTCTGCTGACCTTTTGCGGCGTCTGTGGCGAAAACTGACTGCTGAAAGAGAAAAGACGCCCGGCCGGATTTCTGCTTTTCTTTTGCGGCGTTTTGGATGAAAAGCCGACTGCTGACCGAGATTAAACGCCGAACCGGATTCCTTTTAGCTTTTGCGGCATTGGACGAGCTTCGTTGAATCCAATCGTTTCTTTTGATACAATAAAACCATCACGATGTCGCGCACTGGCGTCCTCATTCACACAGGAAAGAAGGTTTCCCTATGGCAAACAACAAGTACAAAGCATTATTCACTGCACTCTTGGATGAAGAAGGCGTTCGGTACGCGGAACAAAACGATTATGTATTGGAAGTGATTTTCGAAGGAGAAAATCTGCCCACCGTTTCTATTTGGCTTTTCTTCGACGAAAATGATGCACCAATGGTAGAAATTAAGTGCTGGGAAATTGCTCATTGCCCAAAAGAAAAACGCATTGCTTTTCTACGTACCTGCAATGAACTAAATCAAAAATATCGCTTGGTATCATTCTGCATTGATGAAGATGACGAAATCCTTGCCCGACTCGATCACTACATAGACGAAGAAAATTGCGGGGAGCTGTGCTTTACACTGGTCGCGCATATGTATCAGGCCGTTGATGATGCCTATCCCTCCTTTATGAAAATTCTCCGAGGAAAAAGACGATAATAAGAAACGCAACACCACGCTAATGCTATTCGCAAAATCAATTCGAGCAACAAAAAAGCACGGTTTTTTATCCCGTGCTTTTTTGTTGCATCGTGAAATTATTTCCTCTATCCGTTATCCGCTATCCGTCCCCCACTTCCCATGAGCGCCAAAGCGACTCACGCACGGTCAACGGTTATACGGAAAACGGACAACCGACCAAACCCATCGAGCTTTCCCTCTCAAACGCCGCCAAAGCCGAGAACCGAAAAGCCACGCCCCTCAATTCTCAAACCTCAATTCTTTACTTATAGAATATCGTCGCCTGCAAACGCAAAATATTGTCCATCTTGCGGCCGCCCATATCCTCTGCGCCGAAGCCGTATTGCGCTTCAAGAAGGAGACCCGTACGCGGGACGTACTGCAGCTTGGCGAGATAGAATTTCGCGCCGCCGTAATTTCCGCCCTGCTTTTCGGCAAGCAGGTCATCAATCTTATCCGCCACATACGCAGGCATCCGTTTCCCGTGCCAATCCGCATAGACATGCCCCATATACTGATCGGCGACATCACTCGACGAACCGCCGAAATACGTGCCGGCCTTACTGTACACATAGTCAATGCCGAAAGAATACGAACGCGGCTTCAAGACATTCGCTTCGCCGTAGGAAATGCCCCAGTTCCACGAATGCGGACGCTCGGCATTCAACGGGAGTTTTACCAAATTTTTCGCAAATTCACCGTGGACTTTCCATTTCGGCGTGAAATTGTACGAAAGAGCGAAACCGTACGCCTTCGCGATGTTATTCACCGGACCGACCGCCTTCATGCCGTAGAGATGAATTTCGTATTTCTGCGGATTTTTGTAAATGTACGACGCATACGCGACCGGCACATCCGCATCTTCACCCTCCGACATCTGCACATTGCTCATCGGATAATACGTATCCGTCCCATAATTATAATATCCGGGGATTTTGCCTTGCTCATTCGCCATTTTTAAATATTTTTTTGCATATTCTTTCTGCATCCCTTTTTCCACAAGAAGATCCGACATCCCATCGATCCCCTTCATCATCGGAGACGTGTAATTGTAATTGATATTCGTCGCATTCCCGTAAGCCAGCGTGAGACGCCCGCCTTTATTCGTGTCGCCGATTTGCATGGAAACGCCCTTCACCGAGCCGTCATACGTGTAGCCCGTATTCCCGATCCGAACGGGGAACATCCCGATCCCGATCACATCCTGCGTCGGCCCGTAGCCGCGATCGTTTCCGCTGCGTCCGCCGAAATGATACGTCATGAAAAGACGATTCACCTTCAGTTTCCCGTCCTCGGAATTTTCATTCAGATAATCTTTATGCGTCGCGTCGTAATAATCCTGCTCATGATACGAATTGCCGCCCAAAGACATCAGCGTCTGCATTTGGCTGTACATGGTGAAACGATCATTCACCTTCGTAATCGTATTCAGACGAATCCGCGCGCCGTACACATCGTGACCTTTTCCATTGAAAAGATTGTCATACACCGGCATATAGTGGAAACGCGCTTCCAGAATGACCTGCGTATTCGACGCTTTCTTCTCCAAATCGGACACGCGCACGCCCAAATTTTGCAATTCGGAAGAAAATTCGGACGAGAGCCGCGCCACTTGCTGCTTCTGCGTGTCATTCAAATCCTGCCGCTCCCGGAGACGCGCGACCATCTGCGCCATCTCAAAGCGCGTGATCTTCCGATCCCCGCCGAATGTCCCGTCCGGATACCCGGTGAGAACGCCCGCATCCGCCAGCGATTCGACGGATTGATACGCCCAGCTGTCCTTCTCCACATCCACAAAAGGATTCGCCGCGAAAGCCCCCAGCGTCGCGCCAGAAAACAATCCCGCCAACAACAATTTCCCGACAAAATGTCTCATTCGATTCTTCCTTTCTCACTTTGATTCTCAATTGGAAACCGAAAATCAAACACAATTTGAAATTTTTGTGATTTTTCCGAAATTTATTATACTCTCATCGTTTGCGCCTGTCAAATGGCTGAGAAACGAGAACTTCGATTAATTCGAAAATATTAGGCCAAAACGAATTTTCCCACGCTTTATAAAAATGAAACGAACTTTGAAATATTTTTGATTTTTGCGGTTTTGTGCAAACAGAAAAATACCGACCTACATCGTCAGCAAGATGTCTGACTTTGAAAAGTCGGTATTTTTTTGCGCAACACTTCTGATTCAAATTTCTTTTCCCATCCACGTCGGCAAAAATTCGATGAGGATATTTTCTTTTGCCGGCACGGCATCGGGCGTCAGCGTGAGGATGATTTTTTTGAAACGAGCCGGCGCTTCCGTAAGCGCTTGGATTTTATCTTCGGCCTCTGGCGCATCGGCGCGCGGAAGACATTGGTACATCGTTTCCAAGCCGTCTTTTTCCGTGACAAAATCGATGGGCGCGGTGTCCGTCTCTGCAAAAAATACGCGATCGGCGCGGCGGTGAAGTTCCACGGCGACGGCAGAGAGAATTTGGCGGCGCGGCAGGTCATTTCCTTCGCCGAAAAAATGCATCATCGCCGGGTCCGTCAAAAAAGCGCGGAATGTGTCCGAATTTTCGGAAATCGTCGCGTCGCTTTTGACGTCGCAAACCGGCATGAGCAGGAGAAGCCCGCTCTCTTCGAGCGCTTTCAAATGCACGCGGAGAGTATCGGCGTGCGGCGCGCGGCCACCTTTTCCGATTTCTTTGATCAGAGATTCGATGGTGATGGTGTCGCCGATTTTCAAAGAGAGCGCCGCGAGAATTCTTTCGATTGTCGATTTTCTGATGCGGGTGTCGCACAGGACTTCATGATACAGAACGGCGGCAGCGGCAGCGTCGAGCAAACTTTTTTCCTTTTCGCCGATATGTCCGAAGACGGCCGGCAGTGTGGCGGATTCCGCATAGAAAAGAAAAGAGGAAAGAGCTGATTTCTTGGCCGTTTCCGTATAAGAAAGCGGGAAAACGGGCAGGAAAAGACAGCGCCCCGGGAGCGCCGTTTCCAACCGTTTCGGAAGCTGGGGCGCGCCGTCGGCGGCCAGATACAAATCGAAATCGGCGATGCGGAAAAGGCGATCCGCCAGCGTTTCGTAGCCCTCAAAGCGCAGAATATCATCCAAGAAAATGTACGCGCGTCGTCCGTCGGGGAACATGTCGTAAATTTCCCGGAAGACATCTTGCGGCGATCGGCTCCGATACGCGGGCCGCGAAAGATCCGCATAGAAAATCCGCTCGGCCGGGACGCCTTGCGCGACGAGGTGCTTTCGATAATCCGAGAAAATTTGCGTTTTCCCGCTGCCGCGCATCCCGCCGAGCACCTTCACCCGCTCATTGTTCTTGTTCTGGATGAGAAATTCCAGATAGCGATTTCGTGTGTACATATCACTTCTCCAAAGGAACATACTCTTCGCCGAGAGTTTCCGCTGTCACGCGGGCGGCGGAAAGCTCGGTGACGGCGCGCAGGAAACGGTCGGTCTCCTCCGTGGGAATGAGGCAAATCATGGAAACAGCCTCGCCGAATTCGCGCTCGCGCACAATGACGGTCGTATCTTTTATCGCATTTTCAAACGCGCCGACCAAATCGTAGGGAAGCGCAAATCGGATTCTTTCATGCGGCGTGTAGCGCAGAATCGTCGATTTTTCGAGCGCCGCGCCGGCAGCGGAAGCGTACGCGCGGGACAGCCCGCCGGTGCCGAGCTTGATGCCGCCGAAATAGCGCGTGACGACGACGAAAGCATTCGTGAGCTCCCGCATTTGCAAAAGACGAAGCATCGGATGCCCGGCCGTCCCCTGCGGCTCCCCGTCGTCGGCCGATTTCTCAAAAGGCATCTCGACTCCGATGCGAAGCGCCGAGCAATGATGCGTCGCGTCATAAAATTCTCTCCGAATCCCCGCCAAAATGTCCGCCGCCTCTTCGGCCGTGGTCACAGGAAACAAATCGGCAATGAAACGGGATCGCTGCACCTCAATCTCCGCCCGCACCCGCGCCGCGGGAGATAAATAGGAAATCATATCGTTTCCCCTTTCTTCCTCCTATTGTATCACAAATCACCGCTCCCCGTTGTCCGTTATCCGTCAACCGTTCACCGTCCCTCACTTCCCATGAGCGCCAAAACTACTCACGCACGGTCAACGGTTCACGGTTACACGGAAAACGGATAACAGCCCTGCAAAGAATAGACATTCACACGAAAATCTGCTATTATCACACCGTGGGCGTCTGTAGACGACGGGCGCTTTTCCGCTCCCGAAAGGGAGGTGATGGTATGGGAACATTCGCTTTGAATATGATAATCGTTATCGTGTTTATGGTCGTTCTCTTGGCTATCATATTAGCCTTAAAATACTGACACAAGGAAAAAGCCGCCCGGTCTCGAAACGCGGCGGCTTTCTCCTTAATCTAATCATTTAGGGAGCGGGCGCTGTCGTGGCAGGCGCCCACTTTCTATTGGCATTATAACAAATCGAATCAAGTTTCGCAAATGTTCCCGCTCCCCGTTGTCCGTTGTCCGTTCACCGTCCCTCACTTCCCATGAGCGCCAAAGCTACTCACGCGCCCGGTAAATGATTTGCAGTCTATGAACGCCTCGTCTTTCAATCCGCGCGAAGCGCCACCTGAACTGCTAATTGCTATCTCGGGCGTGACCCCAAAATTGCAACAATCATCTGACGTCTGACCATCTGATATCTGACGTCTCCATCCCGCCTGAGCAAAAAAGCCAAGCACGCCAACCTGTGCACTGTGTACTGTGTACTGTGCACTTTATCACATCTTCCGCCTTCATCTCTATGTGCCACACAAGCAAAACACACACCAAAACTGCTCACTGCTAATTGCTAACTGCTCACTGTCTTCCCAACCTCCGCGTACCAATCCGGATGCCGCCGCAAAATTTCCTTTCGCATTTCCTCTCGCTCTTCCGCCGGCGCAAAGACAAAAAACGCCGATCCGCTGCCCGTCATCATCGTCGGGAAACCAAATATTTTGAGTTCATCCGATGCTTCCGCCAGCGCCGGTGTCTCCGGAAAGAGCGCCGCCTCGAAATCATTGGAAAGAGATGCCGCGAGCGCCGGGAAATTTCTTTCGCGCAGCGCATTCTCCGCCGCATCCGTTTTATTTTGCCGTGCAGCTCCGCTCCGATCCAGTGCCGCATACGCCGCACCCGTGCTGACGGAAATATCGGGCCGCACAATGAGCAGCGAAAGCCCGTCCCATGCCGGAAGCGGCGTCAGCTCCTCTCCGATTCCCCGGCAACGCGCCGCGCCGCCCATGACACAGAAAGGCACATCCGCGCCGATCACTGCCGACCGCTTCGCCAAATCCGGAAGAGAAAACGGATTTCCGTACAGCCGATTCAGCCCACGAAGCACCGCTGCCGCATCCGCCGACCCGCCGCCGAGCCCCGCCTCCTTCGGAATCCGTTTCCAAAGTCGCATCGACGCGCCGCCCGCCATCCCCGTTTCCCGGAAAAACCAAGCGGCCGCTCGCATCATCAAATTCTCTTCCCCCGCCGGCGCCGCGCCCTCTTCCACGGACAAAGACAGCCGCTCCGCTTTGGCGATTTCCACCGTATCCGAAAGAGAAATCTCGTGCATGATCGTATCCAGCTCATGATACCCATCCGCCCGCCGCCCCAAAACAGAAAGCGTCAAATTGATTTTCGCATGCGCCGAAATGATAATCCTATCCATAAATCCTCTCCGATTTGTATGAAACTATGTTATAATGACCGGTTGAAAAAGCTGAATGCTTAGCATTTAGCGAACAGAGTACAAAAGACGTCAGACAATCAGACATCAGACGTCAGATCGAAATAGGTGCGCCTACGGCGATAATTCTTATTGCGCCTTTGGCGCTTAAAATCCGCTTCTTACCTGATTTCTGACGCCATTCTCTTCCTATGACACTCAAATCCGAGCAAGCATCTGATGTCTGACGTCTGGCCATCTGATGTCTTTGCCACAAATATAACGATAAACGCTATCCCTCGTCCTTATCATCCTACCACAGAAAGGCCATCCATGGATACCTTCAAGAACCAGTTTCCACTTAAAAATTATCTCATGACCCTCCTCATGACCGTCGTCGGTTGCTTTATCTACTCACTCGGGATCAATCTTTTCTACGTTCCCCACCAATTCATCGCCGGCGGCTTTGCCGGGATCGCCATGATTGTTTACTACCTCACCGGCTTTCCCATCGGCCTTTTGAATGCGTTGCTGAATATCCCGATTCTCTTCCTCGCGTGGCGATACATGGGGCGCTTCTACGCCTTCGTCACCATGATTGGCACCCTCGTCATCTCCGTCGCCGTCGACCTCACCGCCTTCGTCTCCGCTTGGCACGTCGTCTCCGATCCCCTGACCTCGGCCATCTCCGGCGGCGTCCTCATCGGCACCGGCGCCGGCATCCTCTACCGTTACAACTCCAACAGCGGCGGCCTCGACGTCATCGGCGCCATCGTCAAAAAATATTACAACCTCGAAATCGGCTACGTCGTCTTCGCGCTGAATTGCCTCATCGTCTCCGTTTCCGCCTGCTTCTTCTCATTGGAAATCGCCATCATGACCCTCGTCGGCATGTACATCAATGCGAATATTTCCTCCCGCATCGTCATCGGCTTCGCCCAGCGGAAAGCCGCCTTCATCGTCTCCGAGAAACCCTACGAAATCGCCGACGCCCTTTTAAGAAATATAGGCCACGGCGCGACACTTCTCTACGGCCAAGGCGCCTACACCGGCGGAAACAAAAAAATTATCTTCGCCATCATCGACCTCACCCAAATCGCCAAACTCAAATGGATCATCCGTCGCGTCGATCCCCAAGCCTTTGTCTTCATCATGAATACGACCGACGTCATCGGCCGCGGATTCACCCATCCCATCAGCCTCAGAAACGGCCCGGCCACCCCGCGCTACCACACCGGCGAAGACGGGAAACCCATCCCCACCACCTTCTGGCAGCACACCCTCGAAGCCGAAAGCCGCGGCAAAAATCCTCCGCCCGATGCTGCGGGAAAATAAAAAAACTTTGGAGCTGTGAAAAAATAAAGCAAAGCACAAAGAATATTTTTGTTGATTGAAACGCTGC
>CAVHDO010000066.1:0-8750 GCA_963634795.1 Oscillospiraceae bacterium | reverse complement strand
GCGATAATCATGACCGCGAGCGGATTGTCCTTGTCTTCGAGGAAGATGCCCTGGTCTTTGGGCGACAGGCCGGCACTCATGACGTAATTCATCGTGATGACGGAAGCATCCACGTCATCCAAGCTCCGCGGCAGCTGCGCGGCTTCGAGTTCGCGGAATTCCAAATGTTTCGGATTTTCGACGACGTCCGCCGGCGTGGCTTTGTTTCCCGCACCTTCGGCAAGCTTAATCAAGCCGGCCTTTTCCAGAAGCTGGAGCCCGCGGCCCTCATTCGTCGGATCGTTCGGAATGGAAATGACGGCGCCGTCCGGCAAATCCTTCACGTCCTTCACGCGATTGGAATAAATACCCATACGCATCAGAATCGCGCGGCCGATGTCCGTCAGGTGCGCGTCTTTCTGCTTATTGAAATTTTCCATAAACGGTTTGTGCTGGTAAACGGCGATGTCGAGGTCTCCGTCTTCGAGCGCTTGGTCCGGCGTCATGTAATCGGAAAATTCTTTCACGGTGACTTTGAGGCCGCTCTTCTCGGCTTCTTTCGCCGCGGCTTCCACGACCTCGGCATGAGGCCCGGCCGTCGCGCCGACGATAATTTCCGTTTTCGCCTGCGGCGCGGCGGCTTCCTTCTTGTCACTGCCGCAACCGGTCAAAATGAATGCCGCAGCCACGGCGGCGCCCAAAGCAATGAGTGCTTTTTTCATGTGTTTCGTCCTTTCTGTAATAAAAGAAATCATTTTCTATAGCGCGGACTTTCGGAAACGAAGACGGAAACCGGCCGGCTTTCCGCTCCGTTTCCAAAACTCACGGAATTTTTGAATGCTGCCCGACGTTTCCTTTATCTCTTATCGGCCTTGCGCGACAAACGGTTTCCCACGAATTGGATCGCTTGGACAATCACAATCAAAACCAAAATCGTCGCAATCATGACATCGGCCTGAAAACGCTGATAGCCGTAGCGAATGGCCAAATCGCCCAGCCCGCCGCCGCCGATGGTCCCGGCCATGGCGCTCGATCCGATGAGGGTGACGACGACGACGGTCATCGTCTCGATGAGGCTCGGAAGCGCTTCGGGAATGTAGACTTTCCAAATAATCTGCAGCGGCGTCGCGCCCATGGATTCGGCCGCTTCGATGAGGCCGCCGGGGATTTCGCGAATCGATGTTTCCACCATGCGCGCCGTGTACGGAATCGCCGCAATGGTCAGCGGGACGATGGCCGCCGTCGTGCCAATGGATGTGCCCGCGATGGCGCGCGTGATGGGAATGATGGCAACCATCAGGATGATAAAGGGGATGGAGCGAATCATATTCACCGCGAATGCCAGCGGTTTATTCAGAATCGGGCAGGAAAGGATCCCGCCTTTTTCCGTCACGACGAGAAGAATGCCGAGCGGAATGCCGACGAGCGCCGCGATGGCCGCGGAGACGCCCAGCATGTACAGCGTTTCCGCGAGCGATTTCAAAAGTAAATTACTGATGGCTGGGGACATAACCGATGACCTCGCTTTCTATGGGAAGACCTTGGAGATGGGCAAGCGCCGCCTCGATGTTCGCGTCCTCGCCCGCCACCGTCACGATGAGGCGGCCGAAGGAAACGCCGTGGATGTAATCGATATTTCCGTACAAAATGCTGACGTCCAGATTGAAATGGCGAATCAGATTGGCGACAATCGGCTCATCGGCCACGTCGCCGCGGAAGGACAACCGAATCGCCGGCGCATCGCCCGGATGCTGTTTCTCTTTGGAAATCTGCATGTGCCGGAGCGACTCGGGAATCTCGTCGGAAATGACGGAGCCGATGAATTTCCGGCTCGTTTCCGTCTTCGGCGCGGTGAAAAGATCCACGACGGAGCTCTCCTCGATGATGTGCCCCGCCTCGATGACGGCCACGCGGTCGGCAATCTGCTTAATCACTTCCATCTGGTGCGTGATGAGGATAATCGTGATTCCCAGTTTTTGATTGATGTCTTTCAGAAGCTGCAGAATCGATTTCACCGTTTCCGGATCGAGCGCCGACGTCGCCTCATCCGAGAGGAGCACCGGCGGATCCGTCACAATCGCCCGCGCAATCCCGACGCGTTGCTTCTGCCCGCCGGAGAGCTGCGACGGATATTTGTCTTTGTAGTCCGTGAGCCCCACGAGATCCAAAATCGCTTGGATTTTTTTATCCTGCTCGGCGCGCGGCATCCCCGAAAGTTCCAAAGGAAACGCGACATTTTCGTACACCGTGCGGCTCGACAGCAGATTGAAATGCTGAAAAATCATGCCGATATGTTTCCGCGCCTCGCGAAGCTCCGCTTTGGACAGCTTCGTCATGTCCTTCCCATTCACCCACACTTCGCCCGACGTCGGTGCCTCGAGCATATTGATACAGCGGACGAGCGTGGATTTCCCCGCGCCCGATTGCCCGATGATTCCGAAAATTTCACCGTCTCGGATGGTCAGATTGATATCCTCCAAAGCGGTGATGTGGCCGTCGTAGCTTTTGTGGATATGTTTCAGCTCGATCATGACAGCCGCCTCCTCTTCTGAAAAATAATGGAAACCTGCGATTTGTTTTCGGGAAACAAAAAATGCTTTCACCAAAGATGAAAGCACAAAAATCAAAAGTTTCATCTTCGGGCGGGATTGCCCTCTGGAATTGGCACCGGTTCAAACGAATGGTTGCCGCAGCTTCATAGGGCCAGTCCCTCTGCTGCTCTGGATGAAAAGATATTCTCTTTTTCGACTCGCCGAAACAAGTCGTTTTTGTTTGGACGATAGTGTACCGCATCGGAAACCATCTGTCAATAGGAAAATTAAAATTTTTGATTTCAGTTCGTGGGTTTGACAATGATGTATTACAAAAAAAGAGAATGAGCGAAGGATCAGGCTTGGCGCTTGCCTAGCCAGTAGCCGCATAAGAAAATGATTGTATTCCCACTTCCTTACAGCAAGTTGTTTTTTATAATCTTCGAAAGAATAAAATTTGTGTGTGGCTCAAGTCTTTTCGATGACTCCTTTTTTTATGGCTCTTGGTAATACATTACCGTAACACCTATACTCCGAAATGCGATAAGATTATTTCCTCGCTTGCGTGACGCCGCCATTTTCTTTATAATGAATAAAAATTATACGGAGCTTTTGCGAGCTCCTGTTTTTTACGGAGAAACGAATGAAGGGAACCTATTGGATTTTGAAACGGCTTTCGCGCCACATTTGCGGGCTTTCGGCAAAGGATGCCGAGGCTTGGGGGCGCGGGCTGGGGAAATTGGTGTGGGCTTGCGTGCCGCCGAAACGAAAGAAACTCGCCGTTTCCAATATTTTGCGCGCGGGCGTTGCGGAGACGGAAGAGGAGGCGCGGCGGATTGCGAAAGAATCTGCCATGCGTTTCGGGCCGATGGCGGTCTCGATGTTTCGTTTCCCGCTCCTGACGCGGGAGAATATTTCCGAATTCGTCACGATTCGCGGCATCGAAAAATTGCGGGCGCTCCAAGCAGAGGGGAAGGGCTGCATCCTGGCCGCGACGCATTGCGGAAACTGGGAGCTGGAAGGCGCGGCGATTGCGCTCCACGGATTTCCGCTGCTTTCTGTCGCAATGAAGCAGAAAAACGAAGAATTTGACCGTTTCATCACGGAATATCGGTCGCTTCCGGGGCAGACGATTGAGTACAAGACGGGCGTGCGCGATATGCTGCGGCGGCTGAAGGAGGGCTATTTTGTCGGACTTCTGTGCGATCAGGACCCGGGCGGGACGGGGATTTTGTCGCCGTTTCTGGGACAGAAAACGCTGACGGCGACGGGCCCGGCGCATTTTGCGTGCATGACCGGCCTTCCCGTCATGACGGCGCTCATTCATCAGACGGGCGCGGAAACATATGAAATCATCGTGGGCGATCCCATTACGGCCGACGTCGGTGTTTCCAAAAAAGAAGCCGTTTCTCAAATCACGGATCGCATCAATGCGCGCCTCGATGCGTGGATTCGGACATATCCGGAGGAATGGTTTTGGCTGCATAAGCGCTGGAAATCGACGGACCGCCTGTATCCGGAGGAACGACATGGAATTTGAAACGGAAAAAATGTATCTCGGGGCCATCCCGCTTCGCGCGGTGCATCCGGTGCACGAGAGCCGGCGCTGCGTGATTTTTTATCACGGCTGGAGCAGCAACGCGGCGGCGCAGGAAAGTCGTGCGGCACTCTTGGCGGCGTACGGGTTTCACGTGCTGCTGCCGGAAGCGGTGAATCACGGCGAGCGGGGCGCTCTCTCCGATTACTACACGCCGGAAATTTACGAAACATTTTGGAAAACGATTTTTCAAAACGCGGACGAATGCGCGGCGATTCTGGCGTATGCCGAAAGCTGCGGCTTTTCTAGGCCGTGGATTGTGGGGCATTCCATGGGCGGCATGACGACGATGCAAATCGCGTATCGTTACGCAAAAGAAATCGCCGGCGCCGTCTCTTTCAACGGTTCCGGCGATTGGACGCTGACGCATCTTTTCATGCAGGCGTCCTACGGAATCGATTTGGGCCGCGATTGCCCTTTCTACGACGAAATCGCGAGCAGAAATCCGCTGGCGCATATCGAGAAGATGACAGGCGTCCCGATTCTCATGACAAACGGAGAAGCGGACACGACCATCGATCCGCGCGCAATGACGCATTTCGCCGAAGAATTTCAAAAGCGAGGCGGCCGAGGGAAACGAATCCTCTATCCCGCGCTTCCGCACGTCGTGACGACGAATATGCTCGATGATGCCATTCGTTTTATGAATGAGACCCAAACGGATTAAAAGGCTTGATAGGCTTGATAGTTTCATATGACGACGTCAGCAGTGAATCTTGTACGTGAGTTATTGTTCCGTATGAAAGTCCAGATATTTAACTATCTGCCATTTCAATCTTGTTTGATAAAAAGCGCAACTTAAAAAGCCAAGCATCGATTTGCTTGGCTTTTGCTTTGCATAGAGATTTACCGCCACGTCCGTTTAATAATATGTTGGCGGCCTTTGTTCAAAAGATTGACCACTTTTTGTCCGGCGTCGTTGATTTGGCGGCCGGTGTGGCGCATTTTGCGGATGGTGGTCGAGCTGGATTTGATTTTCGGTTTGAGATCCAGTTTCCTGTCGATGTTTCCTCTTTTGACGGAAGTGGCGCGGATTTTATCCGGCTGGAGATAATCGCGCAGGATGCGCATGCAGGAGGCGGGATTGATGTCCGTGTCGTAGAGGTAAATGTCGACGGCGGTGTAATTTTCTATCGGGTAGGCGTGGATGTCGATGTGCATATTGTCGCCGAAGCCCGCGACGATGATTTCGTGTTCGCTTTCGTGATAGAAGGTGCCGTAGAGTTCGGCGTCCAATTTTTCCGCGGCTTTCTCCATGAGCGGGATGAGCAGGTGCGCCGCGTCGATCACGCCTTCTTTGCAGCGGTAGCAGTCAATCAAAAGATGTTTTCCGATGTAGCTTTCCATGATAGGTCCTCGATTTGAATTAAAAAAATTTTTATTATTATAGCAGATGCGCGCTGATTTGTCTCAGAGGGAGAAGACAATGCCGCAGCAGGCGGAGAAGGCGATGTAGAGAATGGGATGTTTCTTCCATTTTCGGAGGACGTACCAGAGGAAACAGGCGAGGAGGAAGCTTTTCCAATCGAGGAGGGCGGCGATGTTTCCAGTTTCTTCATAGATTTCGGGACGGAGGAGGGCGATTTTGGCGACGCCGAGGCCGGCGGCTGTGATGAGGGCGCAGCTGGCGGGGCGAAGGCCGTAGAAAATGCGCGCGACGAGGGGGGATGTCTGAAAGGCGGTGAGGGCGCGGGAAACGAGGATAATGACGATGAGGGCGGGGGCAACGATGCCGGCGGTCGCGATGAGTCCGCCCCACAGGCCGTGGGTCTGGTAGCCGGCGTAGGTGGCCATATTGATGCCCAAGGGGCCTGGGGTGGATTCGGAGATGGCAATCATATTCGCGATGTCGGAGGCGGTGAACCAGCCGGTGGTTTCGGAAATATTGATGAGAAACGGAAGTGTCGCGAGGCCGCCGCCGACGGAGAAGAGTCCGGTTTTGAAAAATTCGTAGAAGAGTTGCACGTCAATATTTGTCCAGAGTTCGATCATTTTTCGGCTCCTTTCTCCGCGCGCGGCATGAGGAGGAGGCCGAGGACGCCAGCGGTGACGGTCAGGAGGACGGGGCTGGCGGGGGTGGCGACGGCGAGGGCGAGGATGAGGAGGAAAATCAGAATGGGTCGCGTTTTTTTCAATGCTTTTTTGGAAAGGGTGAGGACGGCGTCCAGGATGAGAACGCACACGCAGGCGCGAATGCCGGCAAAGCCGTGGATGACGAGCGGATTGTCTGCGAATCCGGCGAGGAAGGCGGCGATGACGGTGATGATGAGAAAGGAGGGGGTCACGATGCCGAGTGTCGCAAAGAAGGCGCCCCAAAATCCGGAAATTTTATAGCCGACGAAGGTGGCGACATTGACGGCGATCATGCCGGGGGTGCATTGCCCGAGGGCGAAATAGTCCATGAGTTCTTCGGTGGTCGCCCAATGTCTTTTCCCGACGATGTCGCGTTCCAAAAAAGGGAGCATGGCGTAGCCGCCGCCGAAGGTGACGACGCCGATGCCGGCAAAGGTCCAAAATAATGTCCAAAGAATTTTCATGGTTCCTCCTGTGAAAATGAGAGGCTTGGCTTTTTCTTGCTTTCTTTCGTTGCGTTTGATGTGAAAACTTTCTGCTGATAGGGAAGAGGGAAGGGAGGCGAACAGTTAGCAGTTAGCAGTTAGCAGTTAGCAGTGAGCGGTTGGCCGAGCTGTTTCTTGCTTGGCTTTTTGGCTACACAGATGACTGTCAGCGGATAACGGGAAACGGATAACAGTAAACGGCTGACGGTAAACGGACAACGGTTAATGGATGACGGTGAATTTAGTTGCGTAGATTCTCGTTGCTATGGTATCATATTTACATAAAGAAAGAAATATTTTTATTGGCGGTCGAGGGAGGCGCCGGGTCGGAGTGTTCGCTTTGGTGTGCATTTCGATTTTTTTATGTCTGCGAAAGAAAGGAGTCGGGTGAGATGGGTTTGACGAAGGAAGAAATGATTTCCATGCTGCGACGGAATGTAGTGCCGGCTTTTGGGTGTACGGAGCCGGTCGCGGTGGCGCTGGCGGCGGCGGATGCGGCGCGGGCCGTGGGCGGCGAGGTTCGGAAAATGGATTTGCTGGTCAGCGGAAATATTTACAAAAACGGCATGGCGGTCGGGATTCCGAATTTTGATGCCGTGGGGATTCCGTACGCGGCGGCGCTGGGCGCGTTTCTGAAAAACCCGGAGAAAGGGCTCGAACTTTTGCAAGCCATCACGCCGGATGTTTCCGAAAAAGCGAAAGCGCTCGTGGCGGCGGGCGGCGTGACGGTCGATATCGATAAGTCGCGGCAGGGCGTTTATGTGGAATGCCGCGTGGAAACGACGGAGGGGCTCGGCGAATCAATCATCGCCGTTTCCCATGCGAATATCATTTTGACGCGCGCCAATGGGAAAATTCTCCGGCAACAGGAAGCGGGACAAAAAGCGCAGGATCCGCTCTTGGAAAAATTGCGCGAGATGAAAGTTTCCGAAATTCGCGCGCTGGTCGATTCGGCGACGGAGGACGAGCTTGCCTTTATGGAGGACGGCGTCCGCATGAACGAGTCGGCGGTGCTTTACAGCATGACGACGCCGGGCGTCGGGGTCGGGATTTCCAAAGCGATGCATCCGGAAAACAGCCGGGTGCTCGGAAACGATTTGCTCGGCCGCGTGATGCGTAAAGTCGCCAGCGCGACGGAAGGGCGGCTGGACGGCTGTCCATACGCGGTGATGAGCTCGGCGGGCTCCGGCTCCAAAGGTGTCGCGGTGATTTTGCCCGTGGCGGAGGCAGCGGAGGAATTCGGCGCGAGCCGTGAAATGAAGGTAAAGGCGCTCGCTTTTGCGCATCTTTTGAATGAGTACATCAATTCATATGTCGGGAAACTGTCGGCGATTTGCGCGTGTGCCATGGCGGCGTCCCCGGCAGCGTCGGCGGCAATCACGTGGCTCATGGGCGGCGGTGACAAGGAAATCGCAGGCGCCATCCGCAATATGGCCGGCGACATCACGGGCATTATCTGCGACGGCGGCAAAGTCGGTTGCGGCTTGAAACTCGCGACAGCGGCGGCGGGCGGTCTCATGAGTGCGATGCTCGCGATGCAGGGCGCGGTCATTCGGAAGAGTGACGGCATCGTGGCGGAGACGGCGGAGGATTGTATCAAAAATATGGGCCGCGTCAGCATTCCCGGCATGGTGGAAACGGATCATGTGATTTTGGATATCATGCTGGATAAGGCGAAGGAATAGAGATGAGAGAAGAGAGGCGGGGCTATCTTCTTACTTTTCTTTTGGTCGCGTTTGTGATGAAAACTTTCTGCTGATAGGGAAGAGGGAAGGGGGGCGGACAGTTAGCAGTTAGCAATTAGCAGTGAGCAGTTGGCGGGGTTTTTTTCTTGCTTTTCTTTTTTGCGGCAGGCAAGATTGAGACATCAGACGGTCAGACTTCAGACGTCAGAGCGCGATTTACTTTTTCGTCAGGCGCGAGAGAGCTTGGAGCGACGCCGGGAGTTTAGAGCTTTTAAGCGATGACGCTTCCGCCGCATTTTATGAAAAATCGCGCGTAGTGGTATCGCTTTTTGCTTCTGGTTTCTGGCTCCGGGCTATTGGAACTTGGAGCGAAAGCTGTATTGCTTGTCGGTAATGATTT
>CAVHDO010000065.1:0-8789 GCA_963634795.1 Oscillospiraceae bacterium | reverse complement strand
AAAAAGAAAGGAAACGAAGCAAAGGAAAGAAATCGCCGCCAGGGCAAAATTCGCCGCCTCTCATGGGGCGCCGCCGCTCAGCCTTAAATGCTTACGTCACCTATTCGCGGAACTGTTACGTTATGACGCATGCTTGCCACTTAAGGCTGCGAGACGCGTCGGCGCCCCGGTGATTTTTAGCTTGGGTAGGAATGTCGGCGCGGAGCCGGCGAATTTTGCACAGGCGGGCCTCCTTACAGCGAAAGTAGCTTGGAGCTGTGAGCCGGGAGCCTGGAGCTTCAAAAAGTGCACAGTGCACAGTGCATAGAAAAACCAAAGGTACGCGCTCCGCGCGATTTATTATAAATGCGGCGGAGCCGCCACTGGTTAGCCCTCTTCAGGAAGAGGGTGGCGCGAAGCGCCGGGTGATGGTCACTCTATGTGAGAAAAAAGTTTTTCAGCAGAAGCTGTCACTACGCAAGCCTTCCTTTGGAGACGACCTTCCGTTGGACGGTTGTCAGTGCCTCTGGAGGAGGCGGATGATGGATCGCCGAAGGCGCAATAAAAAAATGTCGCGAAGCGACACCTATAAAGTCTGACGTCTGAAGTCTGACTATCTGACGTCTGAAGTCTGACTATCTGACGTCTCAATCCTGCCTGACGCAAAAGCCAAGCACGCCAATTCTGTGCACTGTGTACTGTGCACTTTCAAACAAAGGATAAATATGGACAGTAAAAATTTGCAAACGTACGTGCCCGGGACGGTGGTCGAGGGGACGTATAAATCGTATGGGCGATTCGGTTTCCTGATTACGGACAAGGAGCACGAGGACGTGTATATCGCCGAGGCGGATCGGGAGACGGCGACGAATAACGATTCGGTCGTCGCGAAGATTGTGAAGGGGACGTCGGCGCGGCATCGCGTGGAGGGGCGCGTTTTACGCGTCACGAAGCGGGCGAATGAGACCGTGGTCGGGACGTATGAGCTTCTGGCGGACGGCGGCGAGGTCACGCCGATTGACGAAAAAATTCACATGACGATAGACATTCCGCGCGGCGAGGATAAAAACGCCGTGACGGGGGCGCGGGTCGTCGTGGAAATCACGCGCTGGCCGGGGGAATGGACGAATGCGGTCGGGCGCATCACGGATATTTTGGGCTACGAAGGCGACAAAGGACTCGATATCGACGTGATTGTCGCGCAGCACCGGTTGCCCCATGTGTTTCCGAAAGAACTCTTGGACGAGGCGGACGGGCTGCCGAAAGAAATTGTAGTGGAAAAGGAAACGGCGGATTTCCGCGACATTTCGATGGTGACGATTGACGGTGCGGATTCAAAGGATTTGGACGACGCGGTGTATTGCGAGCGCCGCGCGAACGGGCATTTCTTTTTGGGCGTGTATATCGCGGACGTGAGTCGCTATGTGCGGCACGGAATGCTCTTGGACAAAGAGGCGTATCGGCGCGGCAATTCGGTGTATTTGGCGGATCGCGTCATTCCGATGCTGCCGTTTCAATTGTCGAACGATTTGTGCAGCTTGAATCAGGGTGTGGACCGCTACGCGATGGCCTGCCTGATGGACGTGTCGCCGACGGGGCACGTGACGACGGAGCGGGTGACACCGGCCGTGATTCGTGTGGGGCGGCGTTGCAATTACGAAGAAATCAACAAAGCCTTCGCGGAAGACATCGCGCCGGAGGATTTGCGGCCGTTTCTTCCGATGCTCTCGGCTTTGCACGATTGCGCCGCGGCGCTTCGGAGCGAGAGGGCGGCGCGAGGCGCGATTGAATTTGAATTTCCGGAATACAAAGTCGTGCTGGACGAGGACGGGAAACCGCTCCGTATCGAGACGCGGATTCGCGGAGAATCGGAGAAGATGATCGAGGACGCGATGATCGCCGCCAACGAAGCGGTCGCGCGTTTCCTGCGGGACACCGGGCATCCGTCCGTTTACCGCATTCACGCCGATCCCGACCCGGACCGCGTGGAAGCTTTGAAGAAACTGACGCGCATTTTGGGCACGAAGGTGCAGCTGCCGGAGGAGCCGAAGCCGAAGGACGTGCAGCGGCTGCTGGAGAGTGTGCGCGGAGAGGACATCGAGGCCGTCGTGGAAGTCATGGCGCTCCGTTCGCTCCCGCAGGCGTGCTACTCGACGGAAAATCTCGGCCATTTCGGCATCGCGTCGACTTGCTACACGCATTTCACCTCGCCGATTCGTCGTTATCCGGATCTCATGGTGCATCGCCTCATCCGCCAAGCGCTTTTCGCAAAGCCGAAAGAAAAGGAACTCGCGCGCGAGCAAGCGTTTCTGGAAAAGGCGACGGCGCACGCGTCCGAGACGGAGCAAAACGCGGTGAAGACGGAGCGCGACGTGACCGACCTCAAAATGACGGAATACATGGAGCCATTCGTCGGTGAGCCCTTCGACGGCCGCATCACGGGCGTGACGTCTTTCGGGATTTTTGTCGGGCTGGAAAACGGCGTGGAAGGTCTCGTCCACGTGGACACGATGGATAAGGAAACGGAGTACAATGAGGACACGCTGACGCTGCGCGAAAAATTTTCCGGCGTGACGTACCGCATGGGGCAGAGCGTGCGTGTGACGTTGATTCGCGCCGACAAGGAGAAACGGGAAATCGATTTCATGCTGGGCGAGCTGACATCGCCTTTGGAATTGGAGAAGAAACTCCGCAAGCCGGGCGGGAAACCGAAGGCCGGCGGGAAGAAACCGCGGCTGTCGCTGGGATTGGAGAAACCGTCTCACGGCGGGCGCGGCGCCAAGAAAAAAGGGAAACGGTGACGGGGTATTTCGTTTCCGGAATCCGAAAGGGACAGAAGGATGGACAAGAAAGACAAGCGCGCGCCGGCGTCAATTCTGAATCGGCAGGCGCGGCACAATTATTTTATCCACGACACGTACGAAGCGGGCCTCGCATTGACCGGCACGGAGGTGAAATCCATTCGCGCCGGCCGTGCGAATCTGCGCGACAGCTTCGCCAAGATTGAGGACGGCGAGGCGTTTCTTTGGAATGCGCACATCAGTCCCTACGAGCAGGGAAATCGTTTCAATCACGATCCGCTCCGCACGAGGAAACTGCTGCTGCACCGCCGGGAAATTCTGAAAATCGACGGCGAACTCAAGCGAAAGGGCTACACGCTCATCCCGCTGAAATTGTATTTCAAAAAAGGCCATGTGAAATGCGAAATCGGTGTCGCGACGGGAAAGAAACTCTACGACAAACGGGAGGACGCCGCGGCGAAGGCGGCCCGGCGCGATTTGGATCGGCGCATCAAAGAACAACGATATGATTAAAAAATCTCGTCCGAAAAGGGGACGAGATTTTTTTGTTGCGGAAAGGGGAGGGAGGCAGCAAAATTAGATTTTTTGATGGAATCAGTGGTTTCTTATACGCTCGCGCATCCATTTCATAAAATCCGGATATCCGATGTGATCGGAAGCGACGGAAATGAATGTATCGGAGAGTTCGTATTTTTGCAATGCAATTTGATAGCCGTTTTCCTGCAGAAGAATTTGCATGACAAGGGCGCCGATGCGTTTGTTTCCGTCGACAAATGCGTGATTGATGACAAGGCCGTAGCTGATTCTTGCGATTTTTTCAATGTCGCTCGGAAACAGCTCTTTTTTCTGAAAAGTTTGAAAAGGAGCAGCCACGGCGGATGAAAGTGCTGTCGAATCACGTATGCCGTCCATGCCGCCGGTTTGTCGGATGATTTGATGGTGCAATGAAATAATCTGCTCGACAGTCAGGTAAATCATTTGGCCATTCTCTCGTAATCTTCGGCGTATTCTTGGAGAATGGCATTTGCTTTTTCCGTTAAGATGTCGTTATCAAGATAGGCCGGAGATTCTTTTAATTTCACGTCAAAAGGCATTCCGTTCTCGCGGATGAATGCTTTGGCGAAAAGATTGAATGCGGTCGACGGCGTCATGCCGAGTTGATTGCAAATGGAAATCATGCGACTTTTGACATTGGTATCCATGCGAAATGTCATATTGGTATCCATATTTCATTCCTCCTTGCATGACAAGTATAGTACATTGCACAGGAAATGACAAGGATTTGGCATAAAGTTTTTTGAAATGAGATTGCTTTGTTTGCGCGCGTTTGGCGGGATGTAGTAAAATAAAAAGAATGTTTATGCTGTAAGGAAGTGGCGTTGTGTTGGAAAAAATGTTTTCAAGACTGAGAGCGTTTTTCGTCGGTCTGGCAGCGGCGGTTTGTTTGCTGGGCGTGGCGGCTTGCGGCACGGAGGAAAAAACGGCGGACGCCGGCGCGGCATCGGTTTCCGTTTCTGCGAAAACGCCGGCGGGCGAAGCGGTCATCAATCGCGAGGGCGTGAAGCTCGTCCCGGCGGAGGGCGTTTCCGTCTTGATGTATCACATGATCGGAGACATTCCGGACAATGGCGCCGTGCTGACGGAGGCGAATTTCCGCGCACAGCTGGAGCTCATTCGGCAAAACGGATTTCATCCCATCACGATGCAAGAGCTGTATGCGTATGTGACGGAGGGCGCGCCGCTACCGGAAAAGCCGGTGTGCATCACATTTGACGATGGGTACGCGGACAATTTTTCCCTCGTGTATCCGCTGATGAAAGAATACGGCTATCCGTGGACGGTTTTTGTGATTACGGGCGATGTCGGGAAACCGGGGCGCATGACTTGGGATGAGCTCCGAGAAATGGCGGAGAGCCGCGCGGTGACGATTGCAAGTCACACGGCGACGCATCCGCATTTGGCGGAAATTTCGGCGGAAGAAGCGCGCGCGGATATCTTGGCGGCGCAGCAGGCGCTCCGCGAGAAACTGGGAATTGAAAATCGCTGGCTCGCCTTCCCGTACGGAAGCTTTGATTCCGAGGTGATTGACATAGCGAAATCCCTCGGCATCCAAATGGTTGTAACTTCCGACTCCGGCCGCGTCCATATTGGCGACAATCCCTACACTCTCCGCCGCGCCTGGATCGGAAACGAAGTCGACGGAAACAATTATCTGGAGCGTCTCACAAGGGATGATTACACGCCGGTGGGGTGAGGGAAGAGAAGCTGGGCTTCTTCGTTTCTTTTCTATTGAGGCATTGGTGCAGAAAACGTTTCTGCTGATAGGGAAGAGGGAAGAGAGGCTGGGCTTCTTCGTTTTTTCCTGTTGAGGCATTGGTGCAGAAAACGTTTCTGTTGATAGGGAAAAGAGAGAATTTTGGGCGTTTTTTCTCTTCCCTCTTTCCTCTTCCCTCTTCCCTATCTTCCCACCGCTCTCACCACAAACGCCACAAAAAGTAAGCACGCAAAAAAGTTAGGCTTCTCAAATCAGGAGATTCTATGAATCAATTTTGGAAACATACATGGTTTCGCTTTGTCATCGTCACATTGATTTTCTTTGTCGTGACATCGCCCTTTGTCGTCCTGTTCGGGCCGTTTGACAATGTGCGGCGCGCCGTTGTGGGGGCGATTATTCGCTCGCGGCATCCGCATTACATCACTTGGCTCTTCGATCAAGAGCAGCTGAATGAGATTTTGGGCGGCGTTTCCACAGCGCCCCGGCAGGAAATCCTATCCTTCAAGCCGCGGACGGATTCCACGATACGGATGCAAAAAATCGAAGCCAATCGTTTCGTCGGTTACATTTTGGAAATTCCGAATCCGAAGCGCGTCCAAGTGGCTACGGCGGCGGACATCAATGAAAAAGGCGACACGACGAGCAATATTTGCAAGATTGCGGGCGGCGTCGCGGCCATCAACGGTGGCGGTTTCTACGATCCGAACGGGACGGGGACCGGGCGCCTGCCGTACGGTTTCATTTTGCACGACGGGAAATATCTGCTCGGCGCCGATGTCGGAGAAGACGAGCGCGTCGATTTCATCGGCATGACAAAATCCGGCAATCTCATCGCCGGCGAATACAACAAAAAAGAACTTCGCGAGCTCGGCGCGGTGGAAGGCCTTACTTTCGGCCCGCCGCTCATCGTGAACGGAGAAAAAATGATTCGCTCGGGCGACGGCGGCTGGGGCATCAGTCCGCGCTCGGCCATCGGGCAGAAACGGGACGGCACGATGCTCTTCGTCGTGATTGACGGCCGCCAGCCGGGCTACAGCATCGGGGCGACGCTCGCCGACATGCAAAATATTCTCTTTGAGCAGGGCGCTTACATCGCGGCCAATCTGGACGGCGGCTCCTCCACGACGCTTTATTACAATGGGAAAGTCGTGAATAAGCCGGCGGATCTTTTGGGCGAGCGCATGATTCCTACGGCCTTTATCGTGAAATAAGGAGGAAACGGAAATGAATTGGAAACGAGTCCTCACTTTCTTCACCTTGGGCGTGGCGCTGCAGGCCGGATTTTATTTCTATTTGGATCGGATTCTTTTCGCGCAGACGGCCGATTACGCCGTGTCCGACGTGCAAAAGCCGCAGGAAACGAAGGAGCCGGTCGATAGGAAAGCGCGCGATGCGTTTTCCGGGATTACCACTCACGGCACGGTGCATTATTCGTACGACAATCGTTACATGGCCGATGTTTCCGAGACATCCGTCACTATTTACGACACGGAAAATTTGCGTCATCCGCAGCATGTGAATTTGAAAGGAAACGGCGTCTCGTTCTTTGAATGGATTCCCGACCGCAATTTGGCACTGATGGCGCTCTATCCGGCCGATTGGAAAGGCGGGCGCTGGAATGTGACGCTCGCGCGCTACAATCCGGAGGGAGAGGGGCATGAATCCGACGCGCCGATTGAAGATTTGCCGCGCGACAGCCAAATCACCGCCGTCGCCTATTCGCCCGCGACGAATGCCGTGTACATGAAAATGCGCGTCCGCGGCGGCTATCGGATTTATCGGACGGATGCGAATTACGACACGCGCCGGATTTACGTGCAGACGGCGGATGTCGGCACGATTGCCGTTTTCTATGATGAAGACCGTTTCTTCTACGACGACACCGAAGAGCACGTCATTTATCTCTACAACGACGAGACCGGCGGCTGGCGCACGATTTCCCCGCCCGGCGATTACCGGCTGGTCGGCGTGGCTCGGGACAAGACGCTCTACGCGGCGCGGCTCAATGGCGACGGCTATGCGGTGGAATATTACAAAGGGAAACTGGGCGTCGGCTTTGAGAGCGTCGGCGGCCCCTCGGAAGCCGTGCCCTTCGATACCGTCACGATGCACATGATTGATGAATCGCAGGAAAATCAAGCGAAATAAAAAAAGGAGGAAATATGGACGAAACATTTGAAACTCTCGGCATTTCGGAGCCGATTTTGCGCGCGGTCCGCGAGATGGGATTTGAAGAACCGACGCCGATCCAGAAAGCGGCGATTCCCGTCGCGATGACAGGGCGCGACATGATTGGGCAGGCGCAGACCGGCACGGGGAAAACGGCAGCCTTCGGCATTCCGATTTTGCAGCGCATCGACACGACGAGGCCCGCGCCGCAGGCGATTGTGCTCTCGCCGACGAGAGAGCTCGCCGTGCAATCGGCGGAAGAAATCAATCATCTGGCGCAATTCATGAATATCCGCGCGCTGCCCATTTACGGCGGGCAAGACATCAATCGCCAATTCCGCGCGCTCCGCAGCCATCCCGGCATCATCGTCGCGACGCCCGGCCGTCTCATGGATCACATGAAGCGCGGCACCGTCGATTTGTCCGCCGTGCAGATTCTCGTGTTGGACGAAGCGGATGAAATGATGGACATGGGCTTTATCGACGACATTCGTTTCATTATGGAAACCATGCCGAAAGAGAAACAGACCATGCTCTTTTCCGCGACAATGCCCGATCCGATCCGCGAGCTGGCCGACACGTTTCTCCAAGAACCGGAAACGGTGAAAATCAAAGCGGCGACCGTCACCATCGACCTCATCGAGCAGGAATACATCGAGCTGCCCGACGCGCAAAAATTCGACGCGCTCTGCCGCCTCTTGGATATGCAGGAGCCGGATCTCGCCATCGTCTTCGTGCGGACGAAACGGCGCGCGGACGAAGTCACGGCGGCACTCAAGAAACGCGGCTACTCCGCCGAGGGCATTCACGGCGACCTTTCGCAGACGAAACGCGACGCCGTCATTCATCAATTCAAAGACAGCACCATCGATATTCTTGTCGCGACCGACGTCGCCGCCCGCGGGCTCGACATCAGCGGCGTGACCCACGTTTATAACTTCGATATGCCGCAGGATCCAGAAAGTTACGTGCACCGCGTGGGCCGGACCGGACGCGCAGGACGCACGGGATTGGCGACGACCTTCGTCATTTCCCGCGAAATGGGGCAGCTGCGCGACATCGAGCGCCTCATCCGCCGTCGCATTCGCCGCCGCTCCGTGCCGACCCTGACCGAAGTCATGGAAGGAAACCAGCGCGATGCCATCGAAAGCCTGCGCCGCACGGCCGAAGAAGGCGGACTGGAAGCCTGGCGCGGCATCGCCGAAGAACTCCTGATTGACCTCGATTCCACCGCCCTCGTCGCCGCCGCGCTGAAACTCCTGACCAAGCAGCCCGACGTGACCCCCGTTTCCATCACGGAAGAAAAACCGAATTTCCGCAAACGCAAAGGATCCGGCCAGAAAGGCGGCGGGAAGCGCAGAGAAAACGCGCACGGCGGTCATAATAAAAAAGGAAAAGAAGAAGGCAAACGAGAAGGTGCGAAAGGAAACCGAGATAATCACAAGCCGCGTCGCGAACGTCGCGAAGAAGCCTTCGGAAAGAAGAAACGCGGAGGAAAAGAAGAAGTCCGCGAAAGCGTCTTCAAGCCGTATTTCAAAGAATAAAATCAGACAGAAGAGCTGCCG
>CAVHDO010000064.1:0-9012 GCA_963634795.1 Oscillospiraceae bacterium | reverse complement strand
TGCGAGGCACTCTATCTTCCGGCGCTGCGCGCCACCTTCTTTCAAAAGAAGGCTGACTGGTGCGCGCTTCGCGCATTTTTTTATGCGCCTTTGACGCGCGGCACAAACGTCGCAAAAGCTGAGCACGCCAATCCCTGTGCACTGTGCACTTGGTTTTTATACGACTGACGAAAAGCAACGAAACTGTCAGATTTTTGGGGAATCTTGCCATAAAAGCATTGACAAAATTGAAATGATAGAGTATCCTACCGGCAGAGAACCGGCAACGGAGAGTGTCGGTAGAGATGTTGATGCCGAGAAGCGTGTCAGGGTGCGGGACTCGGCGGAGTCTTTCGGAGGGTTTTCGCTATACAAACCTCAACCTGACTTATGCGGAGACGCAGACAGAAAAAATAGCAAATCGCAGAATGGGCGTCATCCTCTCAATGGCGTCCATTTTGTTGTGTGAGGGAAAAATGGAAACAGATTGGTTACGGCTTGCGGCAGATGCGTATCGACAAATGACGATCATCGAATATCATATGATTCTTGGCCGCAGAGGGAAGACCTATGTCCTTGATATCGAATTTCCGCCGGAAAACTTCTATCATTTGGCCGGATTGCACAAATTGAAACGAAGCTATCCGCCATTTCAAAATACAAGCGCCCGAATATTGAAAATCATTACATCCGGAAAAATCGGGACAGACAGGATACGAGAGGATCAGAATTACGATAAAATCGAGAAACGCCTGATGGCCTTGACAGAATTGCAAGAAATATTGGATCGGTCGGACACGCAATTTTATGAATTCAATAATAGGAAAGTGTGGATTCCGACCAAAATCGCCGCCGACTACGTCGCAAAAGGAAAAACGCAAACCGAAGCCATCACATTTTCCTTTTTTGTGAAAGATGATAAGAAATATTGCATGAATAGCTTGTTTTTGGAAGAAAAATACGATTACACGGAGCGACAGACACAATACACAGTATTGATGAAAGAGAAAATCTTCACAGAAGGAAATCACCGGCATACGGTCGTACTGTACCGCCACAAAACATTCCCTGAAGAAGGCTAAGCGGTGGCGCTTCGCGCGATTTTTTATAAAATGCGGCGGAGCCGCCACCTGAACTACTCACTGCTCACTGCTAACTGTTTTCCCCCGTCTGACAAAAATCGCCTATTCATCCCCTTTTGTGCCACCTTATAAAAAAAGTTCTATAACGAAAAATGACAAAAAACGCGAAAAAACACTTGACAATTACCAGGGGGGGGGGTGGTAGGATGATTCGGATATTAGACGTTTGCGGACGAAGGGATGGGACAGTTAGCAGTTAGCAGTTAGCAATTAGCAGTTTAGGTATGCGCTTCGCGCGATTCTTTATAAATTGCGGCCGGGGGCCGCCACCTGAACTGCTCACTGCTAACTACTCACTGCTCACTTTTTCATCCGTTTCGACGGATTTGTATGGATACATATTATTTATCAATAGATTCACATCATTTGTCGTTTGGAGGAAAAAAGAATGGGATAACATCCGGATGGAAAGGAGTGGCTCGATTTTCTTTGCGGTGAATGCAGGGGAAATCAGTCGGTAACGGACATGGTTTTGCGGCGGGGAATCGGTTGGGATTTCTTGCCGAAGGCGGAAGTTCCGGGCGGTTGGCAAAAATCGGAGCGCGGGAATTCTGTGATGGTTGGCTCGTTTCGGGCCGGGAGGAGAGAAACATGAGTAAGAAACATTTGAGACGGTTGCGGTTGGCATTGGCAGTGTTGGCATTCTGCGCTTCCGGTGTGGGAGCCGGCACGAATGTGCAGGCAGCCATAACGATATACAGTGGCACGGTCGACGGTACTACTACGAATCCGGGCGGTGCTACTGCGACCGGTGCGACATCGCTTGCGATTGGTACTTCCGTGTCGACGTCGGGCGATCGGACGATTGTCATCGGGGACAACAGCTCGAATACGGGAGGCTGCATCGTTAACGTGGGTACGCACAATGTAGTGTCCGGTTCGGATACGCAAAACTTTGGCGGTTACAACAATGTCACAGCTTCCGATGCCGGTGCTTTCGGGCACAGCAATGAAGTCTCCTCTACGTATGCTTATGCTTTTGGTTGGGATAATGATGCGACCGGGCAGTATTCTTTGGCGATGGGTTACAGTGCGAATGCAGGCGGGAAGCATTCCATTTCCATCGGCGATTCTTCGGCCGGGATGGAGGGGTCGGTAGCCATTGGTCAATCGGCCAGCGCAACCACCGCTAATTACACGACGGCGCTTGGTGCCTCTTCCTCTGCGACGGGGCTGAATGCGACGTCATTGGGCTATAGCTCGTATGCGACGGCGCAGGATGCGATTTCCATCGGCAATTCTTCGGCGGAGCAATCGTATGCCATTGCGGTCGGGGCGAATGCAACCGCTAAAGGAGCTGCCGGTTCGATTGCCATCGGCGGGGGTACCACCGGTGCGCAGGCGACGGGGTCGACGTCTTCCATCGCCATCGGCAGCACAGCGACGGCAAGCGGAGCGACATCTTTGGCGATTGGCAGCACGGCGACGGCAAGCGGATCGACTTCTTTGGCCATTGGGTACAATGTAACGGCGAAGGGCGAGCGGACCATCGCGATTGGGGACACCAATACGGTTTCCGCTTCTTCTTGCGCGATTTCTGTCGGCAGTGAGAATACTTTGTCGGCGACGCATACGTCGGCCTTCGGGTATTCCAATAAAGTGGCCGGTCAATCTTCCGGTGCGTTTGGGCATACGAACAATCTTAATTATTCGGCGGCGACGTATGCGTATGCGATTGGGTACACCAATACGGTAAGTCAAACTTATGCGAATGCTTTCGGGGAAAATAATACGGCGAGCGGCAAGTATTCCCTTGCGATGGGGGCGTATACGACGGCCAGCGGAGAGAGCTCGATTGCCATCGGCGGGGACTCGGCCGCCGCTTCTTCGGCCAAGGCGATGGCTGCGAATACGATTGCCATCGGGAATACGGTCTCGGCGACGCATACCACCACGGATGCGACGTCCACGGAGGCTACGGCAATCGCCATTGGGTACAAGGTGAGTGCGTCGGGCTCGCGGACGATTGTCATTGGGGACAACAGCTCGAATACGGGCAGCTCCTGCGTCGTTTCCGTGGGGACGAATAATACGGTCACCGGCTCGGATTCGCAGAATTACGGCGCCTACAATAAGGTCTATGCCGGCAGCTCCGGTGCTTTCGGGCATGGAAATATAGCGGGCGTGGATGGCACGACCTCGGCTTTGTATGCGTATGCTTTTGGGTCTGGCAATGTGGCCAAGGGAACGAAATCTTTGGCGATGGGCTACTCGGCGGATGCGGAGACGGAGAATGCGGTCGCTATCGGGACGGATGCGCAGGCGAAGACGAATACGAATACGACGGCGGTCGGTGCTTCTTCCAATGCGACGGGCCAATATGCGACGTCATTGGGCTATAGCTCGAATGCGACGGGAACCAATGCTGTTTCTGTCGGGGATTCTTCGGCGACGGCCAATTATGCTATCGCGATGGGAGCGTATGCGACGGCCGGCGGAGAGAGCGCGATTGCCATCGGCGGGGACTCGGCTGCCGCTTCTTCGGCTACGGCGTCGGCTGCGAATGCGATTGCCATCGGGAATACGGTCTCGGCGACGCACAACGTCTCGACTGCGACGAGTGAGAGCGCATCGGCCATTGCGATTGGGTACAAGGTGAGTACGTCGGGCTCGCGGACGACGGTCATCGGGGACAACAGCTCGAATACAGGTAGCTCCTGCGTCGTTTCCGTGGGCAGTTACAATACTGTTTCCGCCAGCGATACGGCGGTCTACGGCAGTTACTCCACTGCGACGAAATCGTATGCGGGCGCTTTCGGGCATGAAGCGGATGCGACCGGACAGAATTCTTTGGCCATCGGGCTCGGCTCCAGCAGCGAGCCGACGACGGCGAGCGGAAATTATTCCGTCGCGCTCGGTACGAATGCGACGGCGGAGACGACCGGGGCGGTGGCTCTCGGTCCGAAATCGGTCGCGAATACCGGCACGTATGCGACGGCGGTAGGGTATCTGGCCTCGGCAAAGAATGAGTCTGCGACGGCGCTCGGCTACAGTTCGGATGCGCAGGCGGCGAATGCAATTTCCATCGGGGATTCTATCGCGTCGGGCGCAAAATCGATCGCGATCGGGAAATTGGCGAATGCGTCGGTGGACTCCAATGTGGCAATCGGCGATACGGCGACGGCGACGCACGCGAGCTCGGTCGCCATCGGTGCGAATTCCGCGACGAGCGAAGCGAATTCCGTTTCCGTCGGCGCGTCCACGACGTCCACGCGGACCATCACGAATGTGACGGAGGGCAACAGCACGAAGGATGCGGCGATTTGGGACCAGGTCGCCAAAATTTCCCAGACGTTGAATCTCAATACGACGACGACGCGGGAGACGATCAATAGCGTCGCCATCAAAGGGAATGAGTTGGCGACGAATGACGGCCGGGTGCTGGCGACATTCACGCGGATGGCCAAGGTCGCGGACAATGATTACGGTTTTGTCGCGGGGGCGGATCTGTACTACGCGACGATGAAGACGAATCAGAATGTCAATCTCGGGACGGGGACGACGACGGTCAACGGCCAGACAATCAATGCCAATCAAATCGCGACGAATAACGGGGATGTGATCGCGACATTTGCCAAGATGGGCAGCGTGGCGACGACGGATACGGGTTTTGTTTCCGGTGCGAATCTGTACGATGAGACGCGGAAAAATCTCGGCACGACGAATTATTATATTTCCGCGCAGGATGCCGGCGCGAATCTGCATGCTTTGGACGCGAAGATCGGGCAAGCGAAGACGCCTGACGCGAGTCTGTATCTTGCAAGCGATACGGTGGAAACGCAGATTTCCAAAGTCGCCGGAAAGACGATTAAGAGTGTGACGGCTGCGACTTCGGGGAACGGGACGACGGCGGCATCCACCATCCAGACGGCGAAGCTCACGACGTACGGCGGGACGGAGTTGAGCATCGAGGTCGCAGGTGAAGGCGCGGTGGCGTCCGGAGATGTCCGGCTCTTGAGCGGGGGCACGGCCTACACAGAGCTGCGTCCGGTCACGAGCACGAATTATATCGCGCCGGCAAAAACGACGGCGGCGAATCTGTCGGCTTTGGATGCGAAGATCGGCGCGGCGAAGACAAAAGACACGATGATTTATGCGGCGACGGATGACGTGGAAACGCAGATTTCCAAAGTCGCCGGCAAGACGATCAAGAGCGTGACGAATGCGACGTCGGCGACGGCGGCGACTCCGAAGACGACGGTGCAGACGGCGGTGCTGACGGATGTCAATGATACCACGATGTCGATTAAGGTCGCGGGCGAAGGCGAGGTAGCGTCCGGGGATCTGCGTCTGGTCGACGGGAATACCGTCTATATGGCGTCCGTGAAAACGGGGCAGAATGTGAGCCTCTCGACGACGAAGCGCGAAGAGGTGAATACGAAGGCCATCAACGGCAATGAGATCGCGACGAACAACGGCGATGTGCTGGCGACTTTCCAGACGGCCACTGTCGCAGCGAACGACAAGGGATTTGTTTCCGGCGGCGATCTGTACGACGAGACGCGGAAAAATCTCGGCACGACGAATTATTATATTTCCGCGCAGGATGCCGGGGCGAATCTGCACGCTTTGGACAATAAGATCGGCCAGGAGAAGACGATCAATGCGACTCTGTACGGCCAGTCGGATTCGGTGGAAGATCAGATTTACAAGGTCGCCGGAAATACCATCAAGAGTGTGACGGCGGCGACTTCGGGAGCAGAGGCGGATGCGGCGTCCAAGGTACAGACGGCGACGCTCACGATGTATGATGAGACGAAGAAGGTGGATATCGCGGTCGCAGGCGAAGGCGCAGTGGCGTCCGGGGACGTGCGCCTTCTGAACGGGAACACGGCCTACGAGGAGCTGCGTCCGGTCACGAGTACGAATTATATCGCGGAGACGAATACGACGGCGGTCAATCTGTCGAATTTGGATTTGGCAATCGGCAAGGTCGCCACCGGGAATCACCACTACATTGTGGCGTCCGGCATGACGGCAGAGAATGATGTCGCGGCGAATCTCACGAAGCTTGACGAGGCGCTCTACGAGCATTCGAAGTTGGTCAAGGCCAATAATGCCGTGGCGACGACGGCTACGAAGATTTTGGTCGGGAGCGATGCGGCGTTTGACAATGTCACGGCGATTTCCGTATTCAAAGCGGATGGACAGACGACGCGCACCATCGAGGGCGTGACGGCCGGGACGATCAATACCGATGCGGCGAATGTCGGGCAGATCGCCAAGACGGGTCAGTTTGTCAGTCTCTCGACGGATGAGCGCGAGTCGGTGAATCAAAAGACAATCAAAGGGAACGAAATCGCGGCGAATGACGGCACGGTGCTGGCGACGTTCAATCGGATGAAAACTGTCGCGACGAGCGATTACGGTTTCGCGTCCGGGGCGGATCTCTGGAATGAGACGCGCGCGGAAATTCCGGCGGCCGGGACGAATTACATCGCGCAAGGCTACACGGCCGGGAAGAATCTGACACAGCTGGATACGAAGATCGGGGCAGAGAAGACGATCGATGTGAATCTGTATCAAGCTGCGGATAATGTGGAAGAGCAGATTTATCAGGTCGCTTCGAAGACCATCAAGGAAGTGACGGATGCGACGGCCGGCGGACTCGCGACGAATGTCCAGACGGCGACGCTCACGAAGTATGACGGGACGGACTACAAGATTCAGATCGTGGGCGAAGGCGCGGTGGAAGACGGTGATGAGCGCCTTGTGAAAGGGGATACGGTCTATCACGCGATTCAAGATGCGGTCACGCTGAATACGTACAAGGGCAGCGACACGATTTCCATAGAGAAAGAGGGTACAAACAGCTACTACACGGTCCGCGTGAAGAATATGGCGCAGAGCACGTCGACGACGGCGGTCGAGAACGGTACGACGAAGGCGCAGGGCGTGAATGCGGTGGCTTTCGGCGTGGGTGCGCAGGCGACGGCACAAAATGCGATGGCGTACGGTACGAGTGCGAAGGCGGGCGGCCAAGAATCGATTTCCCTCGGAAATACGGCCGGCGCATACGGCCTCGGTTCCGTTTCCGTGGGTTCGCAGGCATCGGCCGGGTCAACGGCTCTTTCGGCGACTTACGGTTTCTATGCCACGGCCATCGGCTATACGGCGCAGGCGAATTCGATGGGATCTGTCGCCGTCGGTGCGAATACAGTCGCCGGCACTTATAATAAAAAGAATTATGCGACGGCAATCGGTTCTTACGCGAGTGCCACAGAACTCAATTCCATTGCCATCGGCGGAGGCAGTTCGGCGGACGACGCTACGAGTGCAGGCGGCAAACAATCCATCGCCATTGGGTACAAAGCGTCCTCGTCCGGAAGTGGATCGACCGTCATTGGTTATGGTGCGAATTCAGCGGCAGCGGATTCTATCGCTTTGGGAACCAGTGCGAAGGTGACCGGAGATCGCGGCGTGGCCTTGGGGAATAATACGTCGGCGGCCTATGCGGCTCTGGCAGCCGGGAACGGAGCCAAAGCAATGGGGCAGAATACGGTCGCTCTCGGCGTGACGGCCAGAGCGTGGGCCAATTACTCCGTGGCAATCGGCGATACGGCGGATACAGGAGAGGATGCGAATAGCACAGCTGCGCACGCTACTGCCGTCGGGTATACGGCGCAGGCACGGGGAGACAGCGCCACGGCGATAGGGCAATTTAGTAAATCTTACGGAACAAATTCTGCGGCTTTTGGGTCGCGGGCGTATGCCTATACCAATAATGCCTTGGCTTTTGGGTATTATGCACAAGTCGGTACGAATGGGACGCCGGAATCGGGCGGTGCGTCCGGTATTGCCATCGGAAACAATACAAATACATCCGGTGATTTCGGGATTTCGATGGGCGCTTATACGCAGGCGTCGCAGGCGTCGGCCATTGCCATCGGCGGCGCGGCCAATGAGACTCTGGCGGCGTCGGCAAGCGGGCCGGCGGCGATTGCCATCGGAAAATCCGCGAAGGCAGGAGCCGATAATGCTTTGGCTCTCGGCTACAGCGCTGCGGCGTCCGCGCAGGATGCGATTTCCATCGGTGATTCTTCGGCGGGAAATACGAGCGCGATTGCCATCGGGAAATCGGCGAATGCGTCTGCAGTGCGTACCATCGCCATCGGGGAATCGGCGGCGGCGAGCGGAGAAAGAGCGACGGCCATAGGGTTTGAGGCCATTGCTCAAGGCAACAATTCGCTGGCTGTCGGGCGTGGTGCCGGCGTCGGTCAAAATTCTATCGGTGCGACGGCGGTCGGTTTCTCGGCCACAATCGGAACCGGATCGACGTATGCCGTCGCCGTCGGTTATGCGAGTGTCGGGAATAATTCGGGGAATTCGACGGCAATAGGGGCGCAAGCTTCTGTACAAGGTACGCAAGGGTCGGCGATTGGTTATTACGCAAAAGTAACGGCCAATTATGCGACAGCCGTAGGGGCAGAGGCCAAGGCTTCCGGCGCGTCTTCGGTCGCTGTCGGACGTTCCGCTTCGGCTGGATCCGATCGGTCTTTGTCTCTCGGTGACGGGGCCACGGTCGCTGCCAATACGGCGGCGAGCGGCATTGCCATCGGGAATGAAGGCGCCGATTCCACGACGGAGAAGGGCGCTCAGGTTTCCGCTGCCTACGGTATCGCCATCGGGACGAATTCTGCGGTCAATACCGGTGCCGCGAAAGCGATCGCCATGGGGTACGGCGCGACGGTTTCCGTTGCGTCCGGCGTGGCGATCGGCGAGGGCGCGACAGTGTCTGCGTCTCATACCGATTCTGTGGCGCTCGGCAAGGGCTCTGCGACGAGCGAAGCGAATTCCGTTTCCGTCGGCGCGTCCACGGATTCCACGCGTACCATCACGAATGTGACGGCGGGCGATTCGACGAAGGATGCGGCGATTTGGGATCAGCTGG
>CAVHDO010000063.1:0-9013 GCA_963634795.1 Oscillospiraceae bacterium | reverse complement strand
TCAAATATGGTAAAATAAAGAAACATATTTCCTGCAAGAGGTGTGTCATGAAAGTTTATGTTCGCGTCAAGCATTCCGGCGAGTGCTTCAACCAAAATATATACGACGCCAAAGTCGGCTGCGAGGAGCTGGGGATCGAGACGGTGCCGTTTCGCGCGGTGTACGGCATCACCGATTACGATCCGGCCGATCCGATTGTGGGGACGCTGCAGGATACGGAAGTCGCGATGGAATATTTGGGCGTGACGCTGCCGCTTCTGGATTATCCGGAGGAGCTTTCGGAATTTCTGGGACGAAAAATCTGGAAATCGACGCTTTTTTCCATCACGTCGAGCACGGACGGCTGGCATGTCTTCGTGAAGCCGGTCTCGGATATGAAACGGTTTTCCGGGACGGTGCTGGACACATCGGAAGATGTCGTGAAGCTCGGCGGCGGCGTGGAAGATATCGACATTTGGTGTAGCGAGAAAGTTTGTTTCCTCTCGGAATGGCGGCTCTGGGTCACGAAGGGGCAAATCATCGGGCTCACGCCGTACAAAGGGCGCTGGGATATTTTCCCGGATGCGGATGTATTGAAACGGGCGGTGCTGGCGTATTCTTCGGCGCCGGCGGCCTACGCGCTGGATTTCGGTGTGACGGACGACGGGCGCACGCTCTTGGTCGAAGCGAGCGACGGCTACAGTCTCCGGAGTTTCGGCCTCTCACCTGCGCTGTACGCGGAATTTTTGATGACGCGCTGGCAGGATTTGGTGAAAGACAGCAAAAGAAAAGCGAAAAAAGAAGAGGAAACGCAAGACGCTTGACGCCTGTTTCTTCGTTTCATAAAAAAATTGAATTTATAAAGTAAGTTCCGACGCGGGTCGGACAGAAAGGAGACGCTGACGTTTTTTTGAGAATGTCGGCGTTTTTTGTTTCTAAAGAGAAACGGAGGGGGATATGCGTTTATCGTCGGATATCATTGACCGCGTGCGGGAGAGCACTCGGATTGAGGATGTGATCTCTTCGTACGTGTCTTTGAAGAAAAAAGGAAATCGCTACTGGGGCTGCTGCCCGTTTCATCACGAGAAGACGCCGTCTTTTTCCGTGTCGCCGGACCGCGGGATGTTCTACTGCTTCGGCTGCCATGTCGGCGGCAATGTGTTCACGTTTTTACAAAAAATGGAGAACATTCCTTTTTACGAGGCGGTGAAACAGCTGGCCGAGGTGGCGCATATCGAGCTGCCGTCCGAGGAGATGACGCCGGAGGATCGCGAGCGGGAGGCGCAGCTTTCGGAGATGATCGAGGCGACGGCGCTCGCGGCCGATTATTTCCACAGCTGCCTTTTGAAAACGAATATGGGAAAGGTGGGGCTCGATTATTTTCGCAAGCGGCATTTATCCGATGAGACGATAGAAGCGTTTCGGCTGGGATTTGCGCCGCCCGCGTGGGACAGGCTTTTTTCCGATTTCACGAAGAAGAAAAATATCTCGCCGAAAATTTTGGTCGCCGCCGGACTCTGCGGACAGCGCGACGGGCGCTATTTCGATATGTTCCGCGAGCGCTGCATGTTTCCCATTTTGAATTTGCGCGGGAAACCGGTGGCGTTCGGCGGGCGCGTCATGGGAGACGGGCAGCCGAAGTATCTGAATTCGCCGGAGACGCCGATTTTCAATAAGCGTCGGCTTCTCTTCGCGCTGTTTCAGGCGCTTCCGGAAATTCGGAAGAAACGGCAGGTCATCATGGTGGAAGGGTACATGGACGCGATTTCGCTCCACGCACACGGGGTGACGAATGTTGTCGCGTCGCTGGGGACGGCATTCACGGTGGAGCAGGCGCGGCTTTTGAAACGATACGCCGACGAGGTGATTTTCTGCTACGATATGGACGCCGCCGGGCAGAATGCGACGCGGCGCGCGCTGGAAATCGCAGGGCCGGTCGGCTTGAAACTCCGTGTGGCGCAACTGTCCGAGGGAAAGGATCCCGATGAATTTGTAAATGCGCACGGCGCGGACGCATTTCTGGAAGCAGTCTCGCAAGCGCAGCCGGCGATGGATTATCTTTTCGGCTCGCTTCAAAAAGAATTTGACGGGACGTCGCTCGAAGGACAGCAACAGATTCTGCAGGCGATGTTTTCTGTCTTGGTCGCGCGGGGCGATTCGTTTCTGCTGGATTCTTTCATTCGGAAAATGGCGCAGGTGCTGCGGCTGGACGAGGGATTGGTGCGGAGCGAGGCGGCGCGTTTCATCAAGAAGAAAAATTCGCAAATGTACGTCCCGAAGAGTCGCCGGGAGGAGCAGGGCGAGACGGCGGCGAAATCGAAACAAAGCGCGCTGGAAGAAGGTTTCCTCCGCTATTGCATTTCCTGCCAAAAATCACCGGCGTCGTGGGAAGAAATGAAAACATTTTCGTATTCCGATCCCTTCCATGCGCGGCTGGCGGAGGCTTTGACGGAAGCGGCGGCGGAGGGGACGGCGGATGCGCGGAGTGTCGAGGCGCGGCTCGACACGGAGGATGTGGAAAAATTGGCCGCGCTCCTCATGAAGGACACGTACATCGCCGCGGTGCCGGAGGAAGAATACGTCCGGCCGCTGCATTTGCTGCAATTGCAGGAGGAATACAAGGCGCACACGGAAAAAGCGAATGACCTTTCATCATCGGATCCGCAAGCAGCGAAGGAGGAAATGCTGGCTTGCATTCGGCTCAGTCGCGAAATTCGCGCACTGGGCGGGAGGTAAGGCATGGCCAATCGGAAACAAATCGAGGCGTGGGTGGATGCGTTGGCGGTCGGCATCGGAGAGGACGCCACGCTGGAAAACAGCAAAGTGCTCGCGCTGCTCAAAGAAAAGAAGGGGACGGCCAAAGACCAGGACAAATTGTACGCGGCGATAGAGGCGCGCGGCATTGCCCTTTCTTTTGAGGAAACAGAAATTCTGCCGGAGGAAACAGAAACCAAATCGGAACCGGTCGCGGAAACGGAGGCGCCGGCAGAGGAGGGGAGTCCCGTTTCTTTTCGCGCGCCCGCCGCAAAGGAAGAGGAAGATCAGGACGCCGATGACACGGTGCGGATGTATTTGAAGGAAATCGGGCGCGTCCCGCTGCTCACGGCTGAAGAGGAAATTCGGCTGGCGAAGGAGATGGAAGCGGGAGCGGCCGAGGGCGCCACGGAAGCGGAACGATTGGCAGGGCGTCGTGCGAAGAAAAAATTGGCGGATGCGAATCTCCGTCTCGTCGTTTCCGTCGCAAAAAAATATCTCGGCCGCGGCCTGCATTTCCTGGATCTCATTCAGGAAGGGAACATGGGGCTTTTGCGCGCCGTCGACAAATTCGATTATCACAAGGGATACAAATTCAGCACGTATGCGACTTGGTGGATTCGTCAGGCCATCACGCGCGCGCTTGCCGACCAGTCGCGCACCATCCGCGTGCCGGTGCACATGGTGGAAACCATCAACAAAATCAATCGCGCGTCTCGAGAGCTGCTTCAGGAATACGGACGGGAAGCGACGAATGAGGAAGTCGCTGCCGCGATGCAAATGAGCGTGGAAAAATTGATGAGCATCCGGAAAATCGCGCAAGAGCCGCTCTCACTGGAAACGCCGGTCGGGGAGAAAGCCGATTCGCATCTGCAAGATTTTTTGGAAGATCACGACGCCGTGTCTCCGGACGACGCTGCCGGCTCGATTCTTTTGCACGAGCAGCTCGCCGCGCTGATGGGAAGTCTGGGAGAGCGTGAACGGGAAGTGCTGGAGCTTCGCTACGGAATCCGCGACGGCCAAACGCGGACGCTCGAAGAAGTGGGGGCGCATTTCGGCGTGACGCGCGAACGCATTCGGCAAATCGAAGGGAAAGCGCTGACGAAGCTCAAAAAATCTGCCGGGAAATTGCGTTCGTTTTGAATGGTTCCGTAATAATGATTTTATAAAAAGGAAACAGCATGATTGTATTGGCATCCGGCTCGCCGCGGCGAAAAGACATTCTGCGGGAGATGGGCATCGAATTTTCGGTGGAGCCGTCCCGCTACGAAGAGGATAATGGGCAAAAACTTTCGCCCAAAGAATTGGTCGAAAAGCAGGCGAAGGGAAAGGCAGCGGAAGTCGTCGCACGCCTCCGGCCGCCCGTTCCTGTCCTGGGCGCGGACACGATTGTCGTACTGGACGGAGACATTTTGGGAAAGCCGCGCGATGAGGCGGATGCGGCGCGCATGCTCTCGGCGCTGTCGGGACGCACGCACGAAGTCTGGACGGGCGTCGCCGTCGTCTTCGAAGACAAAGTGAAAATCGGCGCCGCGCGGACAGAGGTTTCGTTTCATGAAATTTTGTCGGCGGAGATAGCGGCGTATATCGAAACGGGCGAGCCGATGGACAAAGCGGGCGCCTACGCGCTGCAGGGCATCGGCGGGAAATTCGTGCGTGAGGTTCGCGGTTCGCGCTCGAATGTGATCGGGCTGCCGAAACGATTGACGGCGACATTACTGAAGGAGGCCGGCTATGGCGATGATACGGGAAACGGCGGATGAGGATCGGCCGCGCGAAAAATTTGCAAAAAATCCGTCTCTTGCGACGGACGAGGATCTCGTTGCGATTTTGCTTCGCACGGGATACCAAGGCTGCGGCGTGAAAGATTTGGCCGCCAAAGTCACGAACCGGCTGGGCACAAAGAGCCGCCGCGAATGGCACGGCGATTTGGATTGGCACGATTTGGAAGAAATCAAGGGCATCGGGCCGGACAAAGCCATCACGATTTGCGCGGCCATCGAGCTCGGGCGCCGCATTTCCCGTCGGACGGTCGTGGAGGATCGCGAGCACATGAATGAGGCGAAAAAAGTGTTCCGCTATTTTGTCGATCAGCTCTGGGATCAATCACAGGAACATTTCTTCGCGTGCTATCTCGACGTGAAAAATCGTCTCTTGGGGACGCAGGAAATCAGCATCGGAAACTTGGCCGCGGCGCCCGTCGATATCAAAGAAGTGCTGCGCTGGGGCATTCGCTACAAAGCGTACGGCATCATCTTGGTGCACAATCATCCCTCCGGCGATCCGACGCCCTCGGAGAGCGACATCCGCCTCACGAGGAAATTTGCGAAAGCGGCGGAATTTCTCGACATGCGCGTCCTGGACCACGTCGTCATCGGCGCCCGGCGTTATGTTTCCTTATTTGAAGAAGAATTAATGTGAAACAATTTTGCCGCGAGAAACGTTTCTTGCGCAGAAAAAATAAAAACGATATAATGTAAAAAAATTTTTGGAGGTGTACCAATGGAAGAAGAAAAACATTCCGCCAAATCAAAAGGCTACAACGACGTGATTTATGAAGTGCGCTGGCTGCCCGTCCTCGAGCGCCCGGAGTACCAAGAAGGCCCCGTGCACGACGCGCTCCTCGAGCTCCGCGACATCATGGGCGAAGCGAATTTCGACAAATACGTGAACAACAGCCTGATTCGCATCACCTACGACGGCAGCCGTCTCATGCTGATCACCAAATCGGAACTCCACCGCACGCTGCTCATGGGCATGTATTTCGAAGCCATCTGCGCCGCGTTCCACGTGGACAATTACCGCGTCGTCAGTCAGGTGAACGGGTATTGAAACCAAAGAAGAACCCCCGGCATAGCCGGGGGTTCTTCTTTTGCGGCGCAAGCGCCTATCTTGCTCGCGGCGCTTTACAGCGCATGTTCGACCGTCACTCGCATCCATTATTTCCGGTTACCCGTAAACGGGTCCGTAAAATTCAACGTCTGTTGTTCACTTACTTCGTCCTCTTTTAGTTGATTATCGATGTAAGCTTTTATCACCTTTTCGTTTTTCCCTACCGTTGTTACAAAGTATCCCCGGCACCAAAATTGCCTGTTTTGATATTCTTGTTCCGATATTTATATTCCATGTCGCCTCATTTTTCATAGATCATTAGACTGCTTTTCTCTTTCAGAAAATCCATAAGTAAAGAAATTTTTTATAAGCCTTGTCAAATGGATGATGGGGCTTTACAATTAAATCGTATTGTCGATGCAAGCGGATGCGGCCGTTTTCCGAAGCGGCGTTTGCTTGGATTGCCGTTTTGTTTCGGAGGCGGTCAGATGGAAAAGGAAATTTGGAAACAGAAGGTCTGCGCGGCGATTGATGCGCACGCCGAAAAAATCAGGGAGATTTGCGCGTCGATCAATGATGAGCCGGAGCTGGGTTTCAAGGAAGTAAAGACGGCGGCGAAGGTCGCGGATTTCATGCGGAGCTTGGGGATTTCTCCCGAGACGGGATTGGCGGTGAATGGCGTCAAGGGACGGGCGCACGGTGGGAAAGCGGGGCCGACGGCGGCTGTCTTGGGCGAGCTGGACGCAGTGGGCTGTCCGACGAATCCGAAAGCGGATCCGGCGACGGGCGCGGCGCACGCTTGCGGTCACAATATGCAGATTTCCACGATGCTGGGCGCGGCTTGCGGGATTTTGAAATCCGGTGTGCTGGCAGAGCTGGCCGGAGACGTCGTTTTCTTTGCGGTGCCGGCGGAGGAATATATTGAGATCGAATACAGGAAACAGCTGGTGGAGAGCGGCAAGTTGCATTTTTTGAGCGGCAAGGGGCAGCTGATTTACGAGGGCGCTTTTGACGATATCGATATGGCGATGCAAATGCATTCGGATAAAAATACGCCGAAAGCGACGGTTTCCATCGGAGAAAGCAGCAATGGTTTCGTCGGAAAGACGGTGCGCTATATCGGGAAAACGGCGCACGCCGCCGACGCACCGCACGAGGGAATCAATGCGCTGAATGCGGCTTGTCTCGGAATCATGGGGATCAACGCGCTGCGGGAAACGTTTCGTGAGCAGGATGTGGTGCGTGTGCATCCCATCATCACGAAGGGCGGCGATTTCGTCAATTCCGTGCCGTCGGATGTGCGCATGGAGCTTTATGTGCGCGCCAAGACGATGGAGGCCATCGACCGGACGCATACGCGGGTGGACGCGGCTCTCAAAGCGGGCGGCGACGCGGTGGGCGCCGAGACGGTGATCGAGACGCTGCCGGGGATGTTTCCTCTGTCTTGCAACAAGCGCATGAATGAGATTTTCGTCGAAAATGCCAAGCTGGCGAATCCTGAGGTGGAAATCAAGGACGCGGGGCATTTTTCGGCGTCGACGGACATGGGCGATGTGTCGTATTTGATGCCGGTCATTCATCCTTTTATCGGCGGCACGGACGGGCTCTTGCACGCGCCGGATTTCCACATGGTCGATTTCGACGCGGCGGTGATTTTGCCGGCGAAAGCGTTTGCTATGATGCTCGTGGATTTGCTCTGGGACGACGCGAAGGAAGCGAAAGAAATTTTGGCGGATTTCAAACCGATCCTCACGAAGGAAGAATACATCGCGAAGTTGGAAGGATATTTTAAGAAATAATTTTTATCGGATTTCATTTTTTCAAAGGAGGAAACGGAATGAAGAATCTGAAATTGCACGGCATTATTCTCGTCCTGATTGTGATTTCCGAGCTCATCGGCACGTGTACGATCAATATCGGGATCGGGCGCATCGTGCTCTTGCCGATGCTGTACGCGTTGCTCTTGGGGATTTTGACGACGCCGAAATTTTTGAATATTTCCCACGAAAAGGAAATGCTCGGCGCGAGCAGTTTGATCGGCGTGACGCTGATGCTGTTGATGGCGCGCTACGGGACTCTCGTCGGGCCGACGCTTCCGAAAATTTTGGCCGCGTCTCCGGCGCTGATTTTGCAGGAATTCGGAAACCTGGGCACGGTGCTCTTGGGCGTGCCGGTCGCGGTGTATCTGGGTCTGAAGCGGGAAACCATCGGCGCGGCGCATTCCATCGCACGGGAACCGAATGTGGCGCTCATCGGTGAAAAATTCGGTCTCGACAGCAGCGAAGGGCGCGGCGTCATGGGCGTGTACATCGCGGGGACGGTCTTCGGCACGATTTTCTTCGGGATTATGGCCAGTGTCGCGGCGTCTACGCTTCCGTTTCATCCGTACGCTCTGGCGATGGCGGCCGGTGTGGGCTCGGCCAGCATGATGACGGCGGCGGTCGGTTCGCTCTGCGCGATGTATCCGGAGATGACGGAGCAGCTCGCCGCGTTCGGCGCCGCCAGCAATATGCTCTCCGGTCTGGACGGGCTGTATATGTCCGTGTGGCTGGCGCTGCCGATGACGGAATGGCTGTACAAGAAATTTTATAAATTGAAATACGGTGTCGCGCCGGAGGATCCGAAAACGGCGGAGAAAGGGGAGGATGCGAAATGAAAATCAAGGATACTCTCATCATTCTCGCCATTGTGATGTTCATGAGCTTGGTCTCGAATGTCTTGGGCAGCAAGGCGGGCATCGTCGAATCGATTCCGGGGCTTCTGATTTTGGCGGCGATTGCGTTCGTGGGGATGTTGCTCTCGAAATATATTCCCGGCGGGATTCCGGCGGCGGCGTGGGTCGTCACGCTCGGCTGTATTCTGACGATTCCCGGCGTCCCCGGCGCGGATTTCATCAATCATTATGTGAAGAGTGTCAGCTTCGTCGCGCTGTGCACGCCGATTCTGGCCTACGCGGGCGTGTCCATCGGAAAGGATCTCGACGCTTTCGCCAAGACCGGCTGGCGCATTGTCATCCTGGCAATCATGGTTTTCGTCGGCACGTACATTGGCAGCGCCATCATCGCGCAGGCGATTCTGCAATACATGGGACAGATTTGATAGGAAACTTTTGGGAGCCGCGAAAAAAATGATTTTCATTTTTTCGCGGCTCTTTTTATATGAATGCGCGTAGCGCCACAAATTAGCCTTCTTCTGGAAGAAGGTGGCTCGTAGGGCCGGATGATGGACGGCAGTATGTGAAACATAAAGCTTAGCATCTTTTTCGCATGAATCATGTACGATTTTTTCGTACGGAACTCCTTACAGCACTTCATTTCCTTTCTTTCCCGGGAAAGAAAGGAAACGAAGCAAAGGAAAGAAACCGCCGCCAGGGCAAAATTCGCCTCGGCTCATGGGGCGCCGCCGCTCAGCCTTAAATGCTTACGTCACCTGTTCACGGAACTTTTAC
>CAVHDO010000062.1:0-9073 GCA_963634795.1 Oscillospiraceae bacterium | reverse complement strand
TTCTCTTTCTTCCCCGGGGAAGAAAGAGAATGAAGAAGCTGTAAGGAGTTCCGTACGAAATCTTCGTACATGACTCGCGCCGTCAGGCGCATGCTGCAAAGCCGCATAATTCATCACAAAAAAGCGCCGCGAAAAAATGAAAATCATTTTTCACAACGCCCAAACAAAACTTTCAATTATATTTCATTTCATAGAAAGGAAGTCTTTCCCATGTCCATCAAAACCAGAAAAGTCGGAATCATCGGAGCGGGCAATGTCGGTCCGCACGTCGCATTGAATCTCGCCATCCAAGGCCTGGCAGACGAAATCGTTTTCTACGACATCAAAGAAGCCAAAGCCGCGGCCGAAGCCATGGACATCATGGACGCCGTCAGCTACATGCCGCACCACGTCACCTGCTACGGCGGCACCATTGCCGATATGCGCGACGCCGACATCATCGTCAATGCCTCCGGCAAGACGCGCCGCCCCGAGCAGACGCGCCTCGACATGATGGACGAAGCCGTGGAAACAACGAAACAATTCGCGCCGCTTATCGCCAAATCCGGCTTCGACGGCATCATTATTTCCATTTCCAATCCGTGCGACATCATCGCCGAATACCTCCGGCATCTCCTGGATTGGCCGAAAGAACGCATCATCGGATCCGGCACGGCCCTCGATTCCGCGCGTCTCCAAATGCAACTCGCCACGCAGCTCGGCGTGAATCGCCGCTCCGTCACCGCCTATCTCCTGGGCGAACACGGCGACAGCAGCATGATTCCCTGGAGCCACGTCTTCGTCGCCGGGAAACAAATCGACGAACTCCTCGCCGAAAATCCGGAGAAATACAAAATGGACAGCCACGCGGACGTCCTCGAAAAAGTCCACCGCGGCGGCTACTTTGAAAACGACGGCAAAGGCTGCACGGAATTCGGTGTCGCCAGCGCGACCGCCGAACTCATCCGCGCCATTTTCCACGACGAACACAAAATTCTCCCCTGCTCCGTCTATCTCGACCGGCTCTACGGCGTCGAAGACACCTTTGCCTCCGTCCCCGTCAAAGTCGGCGCCAAAGGCATAGAAGACATCCTCGAAATCTACCTCACACAGGGAGAACAACAAGAATTTGCAAGCAGCATCAAAATTCTGAAAGAACACTACGCCCGCGCCCTGACGCTCTGAGATTTCCCCTATTCCCTTTTGCGCGGCTTATGTTATAATAGAAGAAATCTCTTTTGAATAGGAAGGTGTCAATTATGAAAAAAATTACATGGCTCGCCGCCGCTCTCGTTCTGACCGGTGCCGCTTATGCAAGCGCTGCCACTCCCGTTTCCTATGTCGCCGAAGACAGCGGAAACATCGGCTATCTCTACAATGGTGCGCACAAAGGCACGCACAGCCTTTATCTCGAATACGCTCCGATTTCCAAAGTGGTCGTCGGTGCGGAATACCGCAAATGGATTCATGAAGGCAGCGAGACGGATGTCTACGCCAAGTACCGCATCGGCCATGCCTACGTCGGCATCGGCAGCCGCAATTACATCGACCGCGGCTCCAAGACATTCGGCCTCGTGGAAGGCATGACAAATCTCGCGGATCATCTGGACGGCTATGCGTCGCTCAAAATTTCCAACGAAGAAAAAGAATGGCAAGTCGGCGTCCTCTACGACGTCATGCCGCGCCTCGATCTGAATGTCAATTACACATTTTACAATCGGAAACACGTAGACAATCAAAACGGTGTGGGCATCGGGCTCAATTATCGCTTCTGATTTCCGAAACGTCACAAAAAAGTCGCTCTGCGAAGGAGCGATTTTTTTGTGCGCGGAAGCTCTTGCGGAGAATTCCGTTCTGACACTTTTCTGTGTGAATTATGCTGCTTCGCAGCATGCGCCTGACGGCGCGGATTATGTACAATGAGTTCGTACGGAACTCCTTACAGCACTTCATTTCCTTTCTTTCCCGGGAAAGAAAGGAAACGAAGCAAAGGAAAGAAACCGCCGCCAGGGCAAAATTCGCCGCCACTCAGGGGCGCCGCCGCTCGGCCTTGCCAATGCTAACGTCACCGATACGCGAAACTTTATTTTTCCTTTGCGGTACTGCCCACGCAAGGCCGCGAGACGCGTCGGCGCCCCTCGGCGCTTTGCTTTTCTGGAAATGACGACGCGAGCCTCGGCGAATTTTGCACAGGCGGGCTCCCTTACAGCAAGCGCGCCAAAGAAGTCACAAAAAACGGTGTCGTCAGGTGATGTAGAGACGTCAGATAATCAGACGTCAGACATCAGATAAAAGCGGTATCGCCTGCGGCGATGATTTTTATAAAAAATCGCGCGTAGCGCCACCGCTAAAATCTGACGTCTGATTATCTGATGTCTGACGTCTTGAGCTCTATGAAACGACGCACTCCCAGCCCCCGGCTATCTTGCGCCTGACAAAAAAGCCAAGCAAGATCTGATGTCTGATGTCTGACCATCTGACGTCTCGACCTCTTTATGTGCTCACAGCTCCTTGTTCCTCCTCCGCCGCTTTTTAAAAAATTTCCCTTCTCACCCCTTCTCAGTGCATTTGAGCCCGTTTCGGGAATTCAGAAACAAAACGGATTTTTCGTTTCTATAGATAAAAATTTTTCGACAGACAAAATTCCGGCTCAAAGCTATAGCCAATCGTGGCGGCGAAAAAACAAAAAGTCCTTAAAAAAGCCATTTTTGAAACGTCGAAACTTTCTCCCTTAAAAATCAGAAAGAATCATGAAATTTCATTTTGAATCATGCCAATCCGGAATGGCATTCTCTTTACTCCTTTTTTCTCCGTTTTTCTTTTTTCTCCTCGCTACTCCTTCCGACTCCTCAAAAATTTTTTCAAAAAAACTCTTGTATGAAATCCCCATGTGTGATATATTTCCCTTGCAATCAACGGCGCGACGACTGAAATGTGAGTGCGCGGCGATAGCCCGGTTTTCTTTTTACCCGATTTCCTTTCCCAAAATCATTGCGATTTGCAAAAGGTAAATGGGTCTCTGCTTGCCTTGAATAAAAGAGGAAGACGGGGGGCGGCCCCGGTCTCTCCTTCAAGAAGCACAATTTTTATTTCCGGGATGTGGTTTAGCACGAAGACCGTGCGTTCCCCACGTCTCGGGACATGATTCCCCACTCGTGCCCGCGCACGAAGTTTGAAACGGAAGAAGGGAACTTCAATGTCCAAGAGCAAAAAAATGGGCGTGCTCCAGCTCACTACCGTCACTGCCATCAATATGATGGGATCCGGCATCATTCTGTTGCCGTCGAAACTGGCCGAAATCGGTACGGTTTCCATTTTCGCCTGGATTCTGGCGTCCGTCGGCGCCACGATTCTGGCCTACGCGTTTTCCGTGTGCGGCATGCACGGCAAAAAAGCCGGCGGCATGGGCGGCTATGCGGAATATCGTTTCGGTCGCATCGGAAATTTCCTGTCCGGCTACACGTACGCAATTTCGCTCATCATCGCGAATATCGCCATCGCGACCGGCGTTGTCTCGTACGCGTCGTTCTTCCTCGGCGTGGAACTCTCGCCGATAGCGGTGTGTCTTGCGACAATCGCGGTCCTTTTCATCGCGGCCTCCATCAGCTTCGGCGGCCCGAAAAAAGCCGGCCGTTTCTCCACCCTCGGCGTCATCTGCGTCCTGACTCCCGTCTTGGGGCTCCTCGCATTCGGCCCGATGTATTTTTCCACCGACATTTACATGACGGCTTGGAATCCGAATGATGCGCCGTTCTCGCTCACGATGCGCGACTCCATCGCCGTCATCCTCTGGGCGTTCCTCGGACTGGAAACGGCTTGCGCGAATACGGAAACGGTCGAAAATCCCACGAGAAATGTCCCGATTGCCGTCTTGGCGGGGACGCTCCTGGCCGGCACGGTCTACACGCTTTCGACGGCGATCATCGGCGGCATCGTCCCGCACACCGAGCTCATCGGATCCTTGGCTCCCTTCGGTCTGGCGTACGCGGCCATGTTCGGACAGACGGCCGGTATCATCGTCACCGGCATGCTCGTCATGTCTTGCTTCATCTCGCTCTCCGCTTGGCAATTCACCATTTCGGAAGTCGTAAGAAACGGCGCTTCGCTCGGGCATTTCCCGCATTATCTCACACGCATGAACCGCATGGATTCGCCGTACCTGGCTATCTGCTCCTGCGTTTTCATCCAAAGCATCCTGACGCTCGGCACCATCAGCCCGACGCTTTTGAAACAGTTCAACGTGCTGATCAATCTGGCCGTCGTCATCAATCTCATCCCCTATCTTCTCGCCATGGCCGCCGTCCCGGCCTTACAGATGGAAGAAGGGCTCACCGGCCGCAAAGCGAAAATCGCCAATGCGGCAGCCGTCATCGGCGGTCTCTACAGTCTCTACGCGGTCTACGGCTGCGGATGGGATATCATCACGGACGGTCTCATCACCACGGCAGCGGGCGTCATCTTCTACGTCCTGAAAAATCATTCCCTCCGCCTCGCCGACGTCCTCGCGATGCTGATTCCGGTCCCCAAGAGGCATAAAATTTGAAATCCATACAAAATAAAACGTTTCGGACATATACGCCGAAACGTTTTTATTTTGCCTGTCATCAGATGCATTTCATTTGGCCAAAGGATCGGGGCCGTATTTGTTGTCGCCTTTTGTGCCTTTGAAGAAAATAAGGTAAATAGCAAAAGATAACCCCACTAAAAGACCAATAAACAAAAAAAAGAAACCGAACTCAACAAACAATGCAAAGAACACGATAGAAAGGACATAGTTAAATAGCGCAAGAAATCCACTGCGATTCAAATCGTGCAGCCGCCGAACCATCAGCGACATTCCTATCGTAAGATCAACGACAAAAAATACCACATTCAGAGCAAAATCTACCATATAGGCAGTAGGAGAAATATAATTAACATCTATGAAGTCAACACAGTTTAACTGTTCGGCGCAGATATAAATTCCGACCACAAGTAAGCAGATAACAATTTGCACAATAGCCAAGAAAGCAGCTAAAGCAAGGCTGCGCAGAATATACCGTTTTCGATTCAACCGGCCGTGGAAACTGAAATATTTTTCTCGAATCGTCTCTTTGCGTTTTCCCATTCGACCGTCGACCGACAATATTATTTCTTCTGTTCCCTCGGCATTCGGTTTCGCCTCAGTCGTCACATTCTCCGCGACCTTCGCTCCGCATTCCGTACAAAAAGCAGCGCCCTCCGGCAATTCTTTTCCGCAATTCTGACAAAGCATGACATATCCCCTTTGATAAAGAAATGATAAACAGTGTCCCCATTATACCATTTTTCTCTCTTGCCAAAACCAAAAAACGCAAGATTTCCTCCGACACTCTTCCCTCCGATATAGTATAATAAATAAAACGAATTCTAAGGAAAGGAGACCATTCGTCATGTCTCTTCATTTTCTTTTCGGCCGCGCCGGCACGGGGAAGACGACGCGCTGTTGCCAAGAGATTTGTCAATTTATTTCGGAAAATCCGGAGGCGCGGGCCATTTTTCTCGTCCCGGACCAAGCGACGTACCGTGCGGAAACGAAACTCGCGGAGACGTTCCCGGCAGGCGGTTTCACGCGCGTGGATGTGTGCGGGCTCTCGCGGCTCGGGTATCGGCTGCGCCAAGAATTGGGCGAAGAGCAAGACGAATCGCTCTCGCCGCTCGTGCAGCAAATCATTCTGCGCCGCCTTCTGGATAGCCACAGGAAACAGCTGCGCGTGTTGGGCAAAGCCGCTCGGCAGCCGCATTTTGCGAAAACGCTCACGGCATTTTTTCATCAGCTCGATGCGTTCGGCGTCACAGAAGACGCGCTAACCGCTGCCAAGACTGCCGACGAGGACTCGCCGCTCGGGCGCAAACTCGCCGACCTGTCTCTTCTTTGGCACGAGTACCACGCCTATCTTTCCGCGCATTTCCGATATCGCGGCAATCCGTACGACAAACTCACCGCCGACATTCCCCGCTCCGAGACGATTCGCGGCGCCAAAATCTGGATTGACGGCTTCAACGGCATGACGCCGCAGGAAATTTCCGCCGTGGCCGCTCTCATCCGCACAGCGAAAGATGTCACCGTGACGCTTTCCATGGATCCGCCGCGCGAAGCCGCCGACGATCCCCTTTTCGACCGGCCATTCCGGATGTGGAAAGCGCTGGCTGCCGAAGCCGGTTCCCACAGCGCCGAGACACTGACGGAGCCGCATCGTTTCATCTGCCCGCGCATCCGCGAACTCGCCGAGCAATTTTTCCGTCCGCTGCCCGCGCCATGCATCTACCCGGCCGCGACCCGCGTACTGCCCGAGCAAGGCGTCTTTGTGACCGAAGCGCCGTCCCGCGAAGCGGAAGCAGACGAAGCCGTCCGCCGCATTGCGCTCCTCGTGCGCGAAAAAGGTTTCCGCTACCGCGACATTCTCCTGCTCCTCCGCAGCCCCGAATCGTACATGAATCTTCTTTCGCGAAAATTCGCCGAAGCGGACATCCCTGCCTTCCTCGATACGAAACGCCCGATGACAACGCATCCCCTCGTGCGCCTCGTTTCCTCGCTCTTGCAATTCCTTTCGGAAAGCGAAAACGGGAAAATTTGGAGAAACGCGACGCTGTTTGCCCTTCTCAAAAATCCGCTCCTTCCGATTTTGCCCGACGACGACGTCGACCGCCTCGAAAATTATGCGCGCCGCGTCGGCGTGAAGCCCTACCAATGGAAACGCGAATGGACGTTCCGCTCCTATTTCCGGCTCGAATCCGACGATCCCGTCAGCCGCAGGGAAGCCGAAGAGCTCGCCGCCATGAATCGATTGCGGGAAACGCTCATCGCGCGTCTGTCTCCTTTGGAAACCGCGTGGGCCGAGACGAAAAACGCTCGCGACAAGACGGCACTTCTCTACCGTTTCCTCACGGACGGACACATCCCGCACCTCTTGGCCGAATGGGACGACCGTTCCTACCAAGAAACGAAAACGCGCCCGCACCGCGAAGTGTGGAAAAAATTGCTCACGCTCTGGGACGACCTCGTGAAAGCGTGCGGCGACGATCCGCTGGACGACGCCGAGTACCGCTCCGTCGCCGAAGACGCGCTCGCCTCGCTGTCCTTTGCGCTCATTCCGCCCACGCTCGACCACATCACGGTGACGACCATCGACCGCGGATACGCCACGGAAGCGCGCGCCGTCTTCCTTCTGGGCGCAAACGAAGGCGAATTCCCCGCCCGCATCACGGAAGAAGGCATCCTCTCCGAAGCGGACAAGCAGACACTCCGGGAAACGGACGCCCTTCTCCTCGCGCCCGACCTCACCGCGCTCCTCTGCCAGGAAGAATTTTACACCTATCTTTCCCTGACGCGCGCGCGGCAAGTCCTCTCCCTCTCCTACGCCACGGCAGATACGGACGGTAGCGAACTGTCCCCCTCGACGCTCGTGTCCCGACTCCTTCGTCTCGGCTACACGACCGCGAAAAAAACGGCGCGGCTCCTCTCGCCGGATACCGCAGAGCCCGACTGTTTCCTCCGTCCCGCGCAATCCCTCGCCCTCCTGCCCGGCGTGCTCCGCGTGGGCATCCCAAAGGAAGACAGCATCTGGGCGGCGCTGCGCAATTGGGCGCACGAGCACGACGAGAAATCTCTCCGCACCGCGGCGGCCGGTCTTTCCTACACGAATGCCGCCCGTCCCCTCCCGCCCGCGCTGGCCAAGCGCCTCTTTATCGGGAAATCCTCGTTCCGCACCTCCGTTTCCCGCATGGAAAACTATCGCGGCTGTCCCTATCGCTATTTCCTGCAATACGGGCTGAAACTGTCCGAAGAAAAAGAGGCCGCCGTGGAAGCGCCCGATATCGGAAACTATCTCCACGCCGGCCTGCACCGCTTCGGCGAATATTTGAAACAGAGCCAAAAAGCTTGGCGCGACGCGACGGATGAGGATATTTCCCGGACGTCGAAAGACATCGCGGACCTGCTCGCGCCCCGCGTCCGCTCCGGCGCGCTCCTCTCCGACGCCGCCGCCCGCTACACGAAAAACACCATGGATCGCACGCTGCGCACGACGCTCACCCGCCTCCGCGCCCAAAGCCGCCAAAGCGAAGCGGAAACGGTGGCGATGGAAAAATCCTTTTACTGCCCCATCCATGCCGGCGAGGAGACCATTCACGTGACGGGCAGCATCGACCGCATGGACGTCGCGGGCGGCGCCGCCGTCGTGTGCGATTACAAAACCGGCACGCCCGACATCGACCTCTCGCAAATCACATCCGGCCTGAAACTTCAGCTCATCACCTATCTCATGGCCGCCGTCGAAGAATCGGGAAACGCGCTCCTGCCCGGCGCGCTCCTCTATCTCTACATCCAAGGCGCCACGCGCACCGTCCCGGTCCCGGCCGACGGCACGAAACCGAAAGAAGAGAAACAGCTCGACGGCTATTTCCTCTCCGATCCCGATTTCCTCCGCGCCCTCGACCACGCCGTCGGCACCCCGGAATCCCCTCTTCCCATCAAACTGACGAAAGCGGGAGGTTTCCACGCAAACAGCCCCGTCCTCTCGGAAACGAACATGCGCGCGCTCTTTGCCAAAACAAAAGCCCTCTACGCCGCTCTTTACAACGACCTCAAAAACGGCAAAATCCCCCTCTGCCCCACGCGCTACAACAAACAAAAAACGCCCTGCCAATTCTGCATCTACAAAAGCATCTGCCGCTTCGACCCCACCCTCCCCAGAAACCGCTACGAAGACGTCCCGAAGCGGTCGGATAAGGAAATCAAAGAGGAGCTGCATGGGGGATGAGCTTTAGCTTGGTGCGACTTTGGTGGCAGAGACGTCAGATGGTCAGACGTCAGACATCAGATGACGTGCTCAGCTTTTTACGTCAGGCGCGAGATTGCTTGAGAAGCTTGAGAAGGCTTGAAAGGGCTTGAAAAGGCTTGAAAATTGCTCAGCTTTTTGTGTCAGGCGCAAGATAGCCGGGAGCTTGGAACCGGGAGCCGGGAGCAAAAGCGATATCGCCTGACGGCGATTTTTATAAAAATGCGGCCGGAGGCCGCCACCGCTTTAGCCTTCCTTTGGAGGAAGGTGCCCGTAAGGGCGGATGATGGGTCGCC
>CAVHDO010000061.1:0-9089 GCA_963634795.1 Oscillospiraceae bacterium | reverse complement strand
GTTTACGACTTAACTGTAACACAGGTTGTTCTTGTTCGCTATTCTCTTTTTATGCCTTTTGGTAACACATCATTGTAACACCTACAGTATAAGCCTGAGATAGAACGTTTATAGCCTTTTTGTCGTAATTTAACCCAAAATCGAACAATGCCGGTATGTGTGTTTCTTCTATGCATATTCAAAATGAGTTTGATTTCATCTTTCGTATGTTGGTTAGGATGACTATGTGGACAATGGGAACGATCTGCCAAAGATTGCAAAGTACCGTCATAACATTTCATCCAGCGATAAATAAGCTGGCGGTTTTCACGGTAATGGATAGCAGCTTTGGTAACGCCAAATTTTTGGGCGTATTAAATCATAGATTGCCTATAGAGCATGGTTTGTGTTATTTTATTCATGGCGAATGAGGACACCTGCCTTTCTGTTTTGGGTTTACGACTTAAGAAAACGCTGAACAAAAAGGCAATTTAGTCTGTAAATCATTCCGTACTATAAAAAAAGAATGTTTTTCCTTTTTGGGGTCTAAAGAACGCTTTTAACCTATCAGTTTTTTCTCGTTTTTCTTTGATTTTCTCTTTTTTCTTATTTTAGGGCGCACTTATCTCATACAGAGGCGATTTACGATCCTGTTCCCAGCTCTTATGCACATAAATATGTTGGCCATAGCAAATGATACATAAAAGCGATTCAGATTTTTGGCAATACCACGATACGACACTTTAGCATAGCCAAGTTGACGTTTCACAATGAGAAATGCGTGTTCCACTTTACACCGAACTGATGATTTCCGGTTTTCAATATATTTTCCGCTACCAACATCCGTATATAACTTCGTTTCTTTTTTCATTTGGCTTGGGCGCAAATTGATTCTATAGTCAATTTGCGCAAGATGGGCATCACTTTTTATTTCTTCACGTTTAACCAGTCCAGTGTAACCAGAATCACCATATACAACTTCATCATCTTCTCGAATAAGGTTGTATGCTTCTTGAATATCCGGAGCATTAGCAGGTGTAGCGGTAATAGAATGAACCAAACCACTTCCCGCATCCGCCCCAATATGAATCTTCATTCCGTGATACCATTGATTTCCTTTTTTCGTCTGGTGCATTTCCGGATCACGCGCTTTTTCGCGATTTTTGATGGAACTAGGCGCACTGATAATCGTCGCGTCGACAATGGTACGCCATGCATAATCAAACCATTTTTATCCAAGCGTTCACGAATGTCTCGAAAAATTGCCTCACCGATATTGTGTTTTTCCAAAAGATGACGAAATTTAAGAAGGGGCGTAGAATCCGGAACTTGCTCGCAAGTGAAATCCAAATGCATGAAAGCTCTCATTGCATGGCTATCATAAATAGTATCTTCGACGCCTCTGTTGGACAAATTAAAAAGAATTTGCAAAAGGTACATACGTAGCATTGTTTCAATTCCTCTTACGAGCAGAATATTCGATATCGGTAAAATTTGACGGATACATTGTGGCGTCTCCTTTAAAATATAAGTTATTATCATATTTATATTTATATTATACACGGCAAGGAGAATAAAATGAAGTAAATTTGAAAACAAGCGTGATTAAATCAGCGTTTCCTTAACTGTATCACAGGCTGTTCTTGTTCGCTATTCTTTTTTATGGCTTTTTGTAACACATCATTGTAACACCTACAATAAACATTCTATCTCAGGCTTATACAAGTTTCTATGGAAAAGAAATATCACAAAAGATAAACTTCCCAACCTCAAGAAATACAAACCCAAACCATATGAACAAATGGAATATCCCGGTCAGCGTGTTCAAATTGATGTAAAATTTGTTCCTAAACATTGTATTGTCGGCCAGGAAGAAGGGACGACTTGGTATCAATACACATTTATTGATGAATATTCTCGGTTTCGTTATCTGGAAGCATTTCCGGAGCACAACACCTACACATCCACGCAATTCATCAAGCATTGTATTAAGAAATTTCCGTATCCGATCGAATGCGTGCAAACCGATAACGGTTTTGAGTTTACAAATTCGATGGCACGTTCCAAAAATCCACCATTATCACTATTTGAAAAAACTTGGACGAATTAAAGATAGAACATAAAAAGATTCGTCCCTTTACTCCAAGGCACAACGGGAAAGTAGAAAGGAGTCATCGAAAAGACAACGAAGAATTTTACGCAACACACAAATTTTATTCTTTCGAAGATTACAAAAAACAACTTGCTGTAAGGGAGCGGGAATACAACCATTTCCCCATGCGGCCGCTGGCTTGGCAAACGCCAAGCCAGACCCTTCGCTCATTCTCTTTTTTTGTAACACATCATTGTCAAACCTACAATGAGTTAGTCGGTTATTTTTTGATGTGCGTTACTGTTGCTTTTTTTGTTTGTTATAATAAATAAAAGTATTGAGAGCGAATTAGTGATAATTTTATGCTTTTGGGATTGTAAAGGAGTTATAAGCTCATAACTTTGTCAATACAGATTAATTCTGCAAAGAAAATGTGTTTTACATACAAGATGGTGATGAGTTATTGATTTAGTGAGTATTGGTGATTATAATGGGGTAAAAGGATCTTCTGGAGGGGATCTTCGAAGATTGGTTCCTCTGTAGCTTTTTATAAGGTGGTTATGAGATTTAGAGCGAGGTATAATTGGTTTTGTAAAGCTTGTTTTGTTTGAGTAGAGATTTGTAATATAGGTCGAAGGGTTTCTAGTGTAATTTTATAGAAAGTGCTAAAAAAGAAGGGAGAAAACGATGATTAGAGATAAGACGGAATTGGCTGAAGATTTTAATTATCCCATGCCGTTTTATGCGCAGAGAAATATACCTGTTATTATGGCATCAAATGACCAGTATATTCCTTATTTATCAGTTGCATTAGAGTCTATGCTTCAATATGCGTCTGGTGAATATTGTTATGATATTTGGATCTTAAATACGAACATTAGTGTGAGAATGAAAGCTTTATTGGAAATAGCACTTAAACGATTTTCAAATGTTCATATTCGATATTTGGACGTCTCTGCATTTGTATGTGATTTAGATCTACGAGGAAGAAAGCATATCAGTATAGAATCTTATTACCGGCTTGTTATTCCGACGCTTTTTAGGAATTATGATAAAGTTGTTTATTTAGACAGTGATGTAATTGTTCAGCATGATATTAGCAAATTATATGAAGTGGTATTAGGTGATAATCTATTGGCGGCAGTACGTGATACGGGCGTTTGTTGGGGATATAATGCGATGCCTTACATAAAATCATATATTAATGATATGCTAGAATTGAAAAAACCGGATGATTATTTTAATGCGGGGGTATTATTAGTAAATGTGGGTGGAATGAGGGCGAGATTTTCGGATTTTGCTCTGATTGAAATGGCGCAAGGCGGGAAGTATATTTATTTAGACCAAGACGTCCTCAATGTTAGTGGACAAGGGGAAATATTTTTTCTTGATTCACGATGGAACGTACTTCACGATTGTGATGGTATAAGTATTTCTACTTTGTTGGCTAATTTACCTCGACATATGGCTGAAAGCTATTTGGCTGCTCGAAAAGATCCTTGGATTATCCATTATGCGGGAGAAAATAAACCATGGATAAATCCGACTTGTGAGTTTTCCGAATGTTTTTTTGAACAAGCACGAAGTAGTGTTTTTTATGAAATTATTGTTCAGAAGCTTGCTTTAGGAGTAGCACCATCTTCTTTTGCTCGTCGAGTGGCAAATAAATTATTGCCAAAAGGTTCTGTACGGCGGGAAATATTGAAACAAATTATAGGGAGTGAGTCTCGGTGGTTAGGATTTTGGAGGAGAATATATAGTAAATTTACAGTGTAGGAATCGAAGAGTGCAAAGGAAAATTTCAAATGGATAATAATTGAAAAACTTGTTTTTAGACCATATCAGGGGGGGGGGGGGGGGGATGCTTTATTTGCCCCTTTTCAGATTTCGGATATTTTCTCAAATGATGTTACAATATACGTACAGAAATTTGTTTCTTAAAAAAAAGAAAAGGAGGGATCGTCATGGAGAAAACGGGGACGCCGGATGTGGAGTATGTGGCGCAGGATTTTATGGAGAAATACGTATTCAGTGTGCCGCCGGATATCACGGTGCATGAGCTGATTCGTCTTTTTGTTTCCCATAATGTCAGCGCGATTCCTGTCACGGACGAGGAGAATCATTTGGTCGGGATTGTGTCCGAGGGGGATTTGCTCTACAAAAAAGTGCGGCCGCATATCCCGCGGCATTTGGATGTGCTCGGCGGGACGCTGTATTATTGCGGCTACGGGCGCTACGAGAAATCGTTTAAGAAAATTTTGGCGACGAAGGCGGCGGATTTGATGACGCAGAAAACGCGCTGTGTGACGCCGGAAACGCCGATGAGCACGATTACGTCTCTCATGATTGACGAGCATTTGAAGACGGTGCCGGTTGTGGATGAGGAGAATCATTTGGTCGGCATGATCACGCGGCACGACATTCTGACGGTGCTGGCCATCAATGAACGAAACGAATTTGTCGATGACGACGAGGCGGAGGACGGCGGCGAGGATTGAGACATTCGATCATTCCGCTTTTCATTCCGCATTTGGGCTGTCCGCATCGCTGCGTTTTCTGCAATCAGATGCGCATCACGGGGGAAACGACGCCGGTCACGCCGCTTGAGATTGAGGAAACGATACGGCGCTACGTGGAGTCGGTCACGGAGCCGCGCATGTGGGAAGCGGCTTTTTACGGCGGGTCATTCACGGCGCTGCCGCTATCCGTCATGGAAGCGCTTCTCGCTCCGGCTTCGGAGGCTCTGCGACGCGGCGCGATTCAGGGGATTCGGCTTTCGACGCGGCCGGATTGCATCGACGAGGCGCGGCTTTCGCTCTTGGCGAGGTGCGGCGTGGAAACGGTGGAGCTGGGCGTGCAAAGTCTGGACGACGCGGTACTTTCGGCGGCGGAGCGCGGCCACACGGCGGGCGATGTGCGGCGGGCGGTGGCGTTCCTGCGGGCGCACGGTTTCCGCGTCGGGCTCCAATTCATGCAGGGGCTTCCGGGAGAAAGTTTCGCGTCCCTTCGGCGCACGGCGCGGCGCGGATTGGCACTTTTGCCGGATTTTATCCGTTTGTATCCCGTCTTGGTGCTGGCCGACACGAAACTCTGCGAAGATTTCCGGCGCGGGACGTATCGGCCGCTTACACTTTCGGAAGCGGTGGGGCGTTGCGCTTTTTTGAAACGGGCGTTTGCGCGGCGCGGCATTCCCGTCATTCGCATGGGACTGCAGGCGACGGCGGAGCTGGACGGCGCGGATACTTTGGTCGCAGGCCCGTACCATCCGGCTTTCGGCGAGCTGGTCGATCAATATCTGGCCAAGCACGCGCTGCAAAAAGCATGGCGGACACTGCGCGGCGAGACGGAGATTACGATTTTTTGCGCGCCGCAGGACCGCTCGAAAATCGCAGGATATAAGAAAAGCACGATTCGAGCGCTGGAAGCGGCAAGCGGCGCCCGTTTCCTTATACAGGAAGAAAAAACGATTTCGCCCGGCACGGTGCGAATATTCGCGGGAAGCGGCCGGGACATGAAAATGACATTTGAGGAGGCGGTTTCGACGGAAACGCGTGAGGAGGCAGGGGGCGCGCGATGAATCTCATCCGGTTTCTTTTGGCGCGCATGAATCGCGCGGCGCTGATTTTGCTCGGCTTCGCCGCTTTCATGCTGCTTGGCGCGCTCGTCCTAATGCTCCCCGTCTGCCACACCGGCACGCGCGAGATTACCTTTATCGACGCGCTTTTCACCTCCGTGTCCACCGTCAGCGTCACCGGCATGACACTCTGGAATCTGCGCGACGATTTGACGCTCTTCGGCCAGCTCGTCATTTTGCTTTTGATGCAAGTCGGCGGCCTCGGCATCATGACCATCATGGCGACCATGGTCATTTACGCGGGGCGGCACGTGCGATTGCAGGAGCGCCTTCTTTTGAGCGATTCGTTCAATTTGGAAACACCGTCCGGCATGGTCTCGCTCGTGCGGCGCATCATCCAAATGACCCTCTTCGTCGAATTCGTGTCCGGGACGCTTCTCGGCCTTTGGTTCTGTCGCGAATTCGGCCCCGTCGGGATGTATTACGGCTATTGGCACGCCGTTTCCGCCTTTTGCAACTGCGGCCTCGACCTCTTCGGCGAAGCGGGATTTGCCTCATACGCGCGCGATCCTTTCGTCTGCCTCGTCGTCGTCGCCACCATGATGCTGGGCGGCATCGGATTCATCGTGATTGACGACATCCGAAAGAAACGGAATTGGCGCCACCTTTCTCTCAATACAAAACTCGTCCTCATGGCGGAGGCGCTCTTCACCACTTTCGGCACGGCCGTCATTTTGTTGCTGAACGACGACAATCCGCGTGCCATCGGAAACTTGCCGGGCTACGAAGAATGCATCGATTCCTTCTTCATGGCCGTTTCCTCGCGCATGGGCGGCTTTGCGACCTTCGACGTCATGGCCATTGATCCCGGCGCGCGCCTCCTCGTCATGCTTCTGATGTTCATCGGCGCGGCGCCCGTTTCCACCGGCGGCGGCATTCGCACGACCACCATGATGATCATTCTGCTCTCGCTCTGGGCGTGGGTGCGCGGGAAACGCGATGTCGTCATTTTCAGGAAACGCATCGGCGACAACTATATTTCCAAAGCTTTCCACGTCTTCACCCTCTCCGCGGCGCTCACCTTTCTGACCGCGTATCTGCTGATGGTCTTCGACACGGCGGGCGGCGGCCTCGAAGCCGTCCTTTTCGAAAGCGTCTCCGCCTTCAGCACCGTCGGCTTCACCGCGGGCATGAGCGACCGCTGGAACGATATTTGCAAATGGATTCTCATTTTGGCGATGTTCATCGGGAGAATCGGCGTCATGACGCTGGTCCTCACCTTCGCGGACCGCCATCCGGATCGTATTTCCTATCCCACGGAAAATGTGACGATTGGTTAAGAAAACGAGGAAACGCATGGAACAGAAATTGCAATTCTTTGTGGCCGGCCTGGGTCGTTTCGGCCAGAGCGTCGCGCTCACCCTGGACGAGCTCGGCTACGACGTCATGGCGATGGACGAGGACGAAGACGTCGTACAGGACCTTTCCGACCGCCTGGGCTACGTCGTCTGCGCGGACGCCACCGACGAAAAAAATCTCCAAGCCATCGGCGCGGGCAATGCGGATGTGGCCGTCGTCGGGATAGGAAATATCGAGGGCAGCCTGCTCGCGACGCTCCAACTCAAAGACATGGGCGTCAAGACGCTCGTCGTGAAAGCCATCAACGAGCTCCACGGGAAAATGCTCGAAAAAATCGGCGCGGACAAAATTATCTACTCCGAAAAAGAAATGGGCATCCGCGTCGCGCATCACCTGACGACCCCCGGCATCGTCGATTACATCGAGATGAACAACAATATCACCATCCTGACCATCCAAGTCCCGAAAGATTGGATCGGAAAAAACTTAATCCAAATCGACGCCCGCCGCCGCTACAATATCAATGTCGTCGCGCTCCTCCGTGGCGAACAAAATTCCATCAATCCCCCGCCGGATATGCCGCTGGCGGAAGGGGATATGGTGACGATTTTGGGGGAGAATGAAAATGTGCGGAATGTGACGAAGGAATTGGAGATAGAATGAGGAAGTTTTCCTGCGGAAAGCTTTTCTCTTGTATTTTTTGTGAATTTGCATTGGCACCTTTCGGTGATGAGTTATGCTGCTTTGTAGCATGCGCCTTTCGGCGCCGGTCATCTTTCGTATTTTCGTACGGAACTCTTTACAGCGGGAACAGCGAAGACGTCACAGAGAAGCGGTGTCGTCAGGCGGGATAAAGACGTCAGATGGTCAGACATCAGACATCAGATGAAAGCGGTATCGCCTGCGGCGATGATTTTCATAAAAATCGCGCGGAGCGCGCACTACGCAAGCATTCCTTATTGGAGGAAGGTGACTCCGGAGGAGGCGGATGATGGGGCGCCGAAGGTGTAATATAAAAATGTCGCGGAGCGACACTGCTAAATATACTATACTCATAGCAATAGATACACCCAAATCAGACTATGGTAAATCACCTAAATAATGGACATTTAAAGCAGTTCGTGATACCATCAAATTATAAACAAGGGGGCAATTATGAATAAAACCATGCTGCCAGACAAGCAAATCCAAATTCTCCGCGAAAATCCCCATGTTTACTTCGTATTATGTTGTAGCATTTTCTTTGCGAAAGAATTCAAGGAAATATTTCACAAAGCGCGATTTGCTGGGAAACTACTGAGAGAAATATTTGCAGAACAAGGATTTGACCTATCTATATTGGGTGAATATCGAATTAAAAACATCGCCTACGGTATTCCTAAAGAATACCAGAAATACGGATGATTCCACGAGGGACATCTAGTGAGAAAAAACAACAAACCCTGTCGCGGAAAGGAAAAATGCCCCGCAAGAAAGTTTCTTTGACCACATGAAAGACAGCATCAAAGACAAACTCAAGCAAGCTAAAACCTTTCAAGACATTCGACAAATCGTGGACGAGTACATCAGCTACTACAACAACGAACGATAACAATGGGAATTGGCTGAGCTATCTCTAAATGAATTCTACAAATACGTTGCAACCGACGTATATCTGTTGAAAACAGTCCAAGCACTACCCTTACTGGTCATCTCAAAGAAACCGGAAGAACTCGGTAAAATACATTGTAAGTGAAAGGTTTACTTCCTCGAAACGATTAATTTGGCGCTCAAGAATGGCGAAAGCGCCGAGGGCGAGGAAATCGGGAACAATAGTTGCTATCTCACCTTGAGCTAAAATTTACGAATGGCTGTATAATGTTTGTTCCTTAAATCATCTAAGAACAAAGGAATGAAATAAAACAATGTCTAAAAAACGGGTGATCTGATTTAAAAATATCCTTGACAAAGGGGATAGTTCAAAGCGTGCCATCTGAAGTCTGACCGTCTGACGTCTTCCTCTCTTTGTTTGCCATATGTTTTGCTTTTCGTTGGAGGTAAAATTTTCGTCATGGATTCTTTGGCGCTGTTTCTTTGCATGACCGC
>CAVHDO010000060.1:0-9319 GCA_963634795.1 Oscillospiraceae bacterium | reverse complement strand
TCCCCATGCGGCCGCTGGCTTGGCAAACGCCAAGCCAGACCCTTCGCTCATTCTCTTTTTTGTAACACATCATTGTCAAACCCACAAAATAACTTCCACAGAATGCGCTTTATAATTTGATATGATTTTTCTGATTTGATATAATGAATAAATATTTGATTCCTTACATCGCTTTCAAAAAGAAAAGAAGCGCAATGTCACAAAGGGGATATTATGTGACACGTAAAACATCCACATTTCAACTATCACTTCCCCTTAGAAAATAGCAAAAATCCACTTGTTTTTAATAAAGAACACCTATCCTTATTCATGCGTTACTTTTCCATATAAAAATGAACATTACTAAATAAAATGACTGAATATTTTAATAAATTGAGCGCATAAACGATCTCATCTCTAATTTTCTTATCAAAAGAAAAAATAGAAGAAAACGGCTCCCTATACACAAAACAAAACATAAGTTTTACAAAAAACAAGAATCATCCAAGATAAATGAATCGCCCTTGAACGAAAATTCGAAAGAAAATTATATATGGAGTGAAAAACTATGTTCAATAATACACAAATGCAAAAAATTGAAAAACAATACTTTCTCTTTGAAGAATTAACAAAAAGAGATTTTAATCAAAAATACAAACGAACCATCCTTGGGATGGGCTGGAGCATTCTTTCCCCCCTTTTAACATTATTTGTACTGTCATTTGTCTTTTCCTTTTATTTTGGGGGAGCAATTCCGCATTATACAATATACCTATTTTGTGGAAATTTACTTTTTGCGTATTTTAAAGATGCCACCTTGGGTGGGATGGGAGCCCTCATACAAAATGCACATATTTTCACAAAGATTAACGTACCGAAATACATCTTTATCCTAACGAAAAATGTATCGTCCGTCGTCAATTTCGGTCTCACCCTCTGCGTCTTTTTCCTATTTATCCTTTTCGAACCCAATTTAGAAATGACTTGGAAATATTTACTTTTGTTGTATCCCATCACCTGCTTGATTTTATTTAATATTGGGATTGGAATGTTTCTATCAGCCATCTGCGTCTTCTTTCGAGATATACGTTATCTTTACGACGTCTTTACCATGCTTCTCATGTACCTCTCTGCCATCTTCTATCCCATCGACATCGTCCCGGCGACCTATCGGAGCGTCTTTTATGCCAATCCCGTGTATTGCTACATTGAGTACTTCCGATCCATCATTTTAAATGCGCGGATTCCCTCGCCGGAATACCATCTTCTCTGTCTGGCCTATGCCGTAGGCGCTCTGTGCCTGGGCATATGGAGCTATAAGCGTTACAATTACCGCTTTTTATACTATCTGTGAGGCCCCTATGTCGATGATAGAAGCCAAAGGAATCTCCATCCGCTACATCATGGGAGATTTCAAAGATATCGGCCTCAAAGAATATCTTTTGCGGCGAATCAAAGGAAACTACCGCGTCAAAGAATTTTGGGCCGACAGAAATATTTCCTTCACATTGGAAAAAGGAGACATGCTGGGCGTCATCGGGACGAATGGCGCCGGGAAATCCACACTGCTGAAAGCCGTCTCCGGCATCATGCGGCCGACTGAGGGGACACTTTGCGTCCATGGCACCGTGGCCGCTCTTCTGGAACTCGGCAGCGGCTTTGATTCCGACCTCACCGTCCGGGAAAACACCTACCTTCGCGGCGCGCTCTTGGGATACACGAGAGCATTCATGGATGAAAACTATGAAGAAATTATTTCCTTCGCTGAGTTGGAGCATTTTCAAGATCGCCCCTTCAAACAACTCTCCAGCGGCATGAAAAGTCGCTTAGCCTTTTCCATCGCCTGCCTTGTCCAGCCTAACATTCTAATTCTAGACGAAGTCTTAAGCGTCGGTGATGGTGGCTTCCGCGAAAAAAGCGCGACAAAAATGAAAGAAATCCTATCCAGCGGTGTGACCGGGATCCTAGTCTCTCATTCCATTGATCAAGTCCGGCAAATGTGCAATAAAATTTTGTGGCTTGATCATGGTCGACAAATTGGTTTTTCAGAAAATGTCTCGACTTACTGTGATGCGTATGAAAAATTTTTGATAACGAAAAAATTACCAGAAAACGAAGCTAATATGAAGTACTATCTTAGTATCGAATAAAAAATAGGCCAAAATAGTAGATTTTATAAACTTGGATAGGAGAAACTAATGAAAAAGAGCGAAACTATAAAGAATTTTGCGAATGTAATTGCAAAGAATCCGATGGTTTCTATTGTAATGCCGACTTACAATGTAGAGGAATATCTTCCGGATACATTAGCCGGTTTAACAAAACAGACATTCACCAATTTTGAAATCATTTTTGTCGATGACGGATCTCAAGACAGGACGGTTGAGCTATTGAGAAATTTTGCAGCGAAGGATGGTCGGGCGACAGTATTGCAGCAAGAGCATCAATATGCCGGCGCGGCCAGAAATTTGGGAATGCGTCGTGCCCGCGGGAAATATTTGCTATTCTTAGACGGCGATGATTTTTTTGCGCCGCAAATGCTAGAAAAATCCGTGGCAAAGGCGGAGGAAACGGGATCGGATATTTGTGTATTTCGCGCGAATCGACTAGATCATGAAACAAAAGAAATCTCCGAAATGGCATGGATGATGCGAATCGATAAATGTCCAATAGAAAAGACATTTTCAATCCAAACAAATGCCAAACGTATTTTTGAATTTACAACAGCGGCTCCATGGAATAAATTCTATCGACGTGATTTTATCATAAAGTATAGCTTGACATTTCAAAATACAAGGCAAGCGAATGACATTGCCTTTGTTTTCACGTCTTTGGCTTTGGCAGAAAAAATCAGTGTCATCAATGAGGATTTGCAGACACATCGGTTTAATAATAAAAAATCCCTGCAAGGGACAAATGATAAGAAACCGGAATGCTTTTACGATGCTTTGAAAGAACTAAAACGACGGCTCGTGGCGTATGGCGTTTATAATCAGATAGAACCGGCTTTTTTAAATTATATCGTAGAAGTCAGCTGGTATAACTTGTGGACCCTGAGAAGTGTTTTTTCATTTGAAAAAACTTTCAATTTGATACGGGATGAGATTTTTACAGAATTTGGTATCAAGAACAAGCCGAACGATTATTTTTATGCATATTACAAAACAGCGGAAAGACGAAATGATTTATGTTCCCTATCTGTTTATGAATTTTTTAATAAATGGAAAAAGGTCCCTCCGGAAAGTATGTATGAACGCACGGCAGTAGCTGTAGCCAGAAAAGGTCTTATACCGGAGACTGATAAAAAGCCAAAGGTTTCCGTCATTATAACCTGTCTCAATTCGATGAAATATCTAGAGGAATGCTTGTCCAGCATTTTGAGGCAAACGGTACAAGACATAGAAGTGATCTGCGTTGATGCAGGATCAACGGATGGAACAGACAAATATATCCAAAATCGAGCTATGCAGGATTCACGAATTTCTTTAGTTTACTCTGATCAAAAAAGCTATGGCTATCAGATTAATTTGGGAATAAAACAAGCACGTGGCGAATTCATGGCGCTTGTAGACTCAGACGATTATATCGTGCCAGATATGTACGAGAAATTATACGCCTTGGCCAAGCGATATTCTTTAGAAGTAGTGAAATCAGATTTTTCCCGTTTTTATGGAACTAAGGAGAATCGTACCTTTGTTCCGGCATCTGTATTGAGAGACAAAAAAAAATACAATCAAGTAAAAAATGTCCAAGCAGATTCCGATGTATTTGGCGCGTATGTCCTGATTACGCCTGCAATTTATTCTTTGAAATTTTTGCGAAAGCATCAAATCCGCGCAAATGAGACTCCCGGCGCGTCCTATCAGGACAATGGGTTCTGGTTTCAAGTGCTGATGCACGCGGAGCGGATGTGGTTCTATCCGGAGTCGCTCTATATGCTTCGCCGTGACAATCCGAATTCTTCGGTGAAATCCCCAAAAAAAGTCTATGCCATGTGTGAAGAAAATGATTTTATCCGCCGGTTGATTGGCGAAGATCCGGAAAGAGTGCGGCTTTTCGCTCCCTATGCTGCCAGAAATAGGTTTTGGAATTATAACTCCACTCTACTGCGAATTGGCGATGAGTACAAGCTGGATTTTTTAATTCAATTTGCCAAGGATTTTCACAAATTACGAGATGCGGAGGAATTGCATGGAGATTTATTTACCGATAAAAGCTGGAAGATACTAACGGAAATCATGAAGGATCCCGTCAAGTATTATTTATCAGAATATTATGGCGCAAATAATTATAATGAAAAATCAACTACCAAAGAAATAGACGCAAAGTTTAAAGCCTCAATCAAAAAAGGCTCCCTAAGAAAACTCCGCGGCTTGTTTAAATGCATCAAAGAAAATGGCTATACCTATACAGCCAAACGCATCATCGAACACTGCGGTATCGATATGGGAACACCTGCTTTTAAAAAAAGGCGCTGACAAAAAGAAAACAAGTACATTGTTATACACTCGTTATACTTTATGTCTGAAAATATAAAAAAACAATTCACTTAAAAAGCACTAAATGCCCTCAAGGAGAAAAAGAAAAATGCTTTCACAAAAAACATTACCAGCGGTTAGTGTCATCGTGCCGATATATAACGTAGAAAAATATCTGGAAGAGTGCGTGGATAGTATTTTAGGGCAGACATTTCGGAACATAGAAATCATTCTCGTAGATGATGGCTCTACAGATAGTTCCAGACAAATGGCAGATGACTATGCGGCGCAAGATGAGAGGATCCGTGTTATTCACAAAGAGAATGGCGGGGCGTCTTCGGCAAGGAATGCAGGGATGAAAATAGCGAGGGGAGAGTATATCTACTTTTGCGATTCCGATGATTATATTTCTTTGAATGCCATAGAAATTTTGTATGATACAGCTATACGAAATGATTTGGATATGGTGCTTTTTAATGGGGATGTATTTTTGGATAAGCGTGATGTTGATAATGACGTACTGATGAAACGAGCCGTTACAGGCAAAAATTATCTTAATCGGATATGTAATTATGGGCGCAGGTGTAAACCCGGTAAAAAAATATTGGTAGAAATGTACATTAATGACGAATATCGGTCATCAGTTTGCTTACAATTTATCCAACGTACGTATTTTTTCTTAAAGCATTTGGATTTTTATGAAGGAATTATTCACGAAGACCACTTATTTACATTAAAAGCTTTACTTTTAGCAGATAAAGTTATGTTTCTACCCCGAAAAATTTTTTATAGAAGAATACGTGCCGAATCAACAACAACCAATCAAGAAGGATTTAAAAATTTTTACGGCTATTTTATAATTTACTGCGAAGCAATTATATTTTTATCAAATCATCAGTTCGAGAAAAACATAATGAAAGAAGTAGAAAAATTAATTAATCGTACATACAAAGGAAATGCAGTACGAATTTGGCATAAACTTTCAAATGATGAAAAAATAAAATTCCGCGTTCAACTTTCAATGTTGCAGAAAATCTTATTTGATGAAATGCTTGCCAGTACACAGCTATCACGAAAAATACGAAATATGCTCCAATGTTTTCACCGATACGGGTTAATCTATACGTGCAAACAAATCTTAAAATACTTCGGGGTGTAAATTAGCCTTGAACGATTTCAAAAAGCCATAAAAAAGCAAAAAGACGTAAAACAATCAGCCAAAAAGCTCCGTTGCCCTAAATAAAGTCAACAGAGCTCTTTTCGCGTGGAGAAACAACTATATTTATTTAAATGCTTGCAAAATTCGCATAACAAAAGGGGCAGAATAAAATATTTGCCCCTTCTTCTTAATCCCCTTCTATATTCCGTTTCCTCAATACCCTGCCGCGTTGGCAATGACGAGACGCTGGATTTGATTCGTTCCTTCGTAAATCTGCATGACCTTCGCGTCACGCATGTATTTTTCATTCGGATTCTCACGCGAATAGCCGTTGCTTCCCATGACTTGGACAGCCGTCGTCGAAACTTCCATCGCCACGTCGGACGCGAAACACTTCGACATCGCGGAGAATTTCGAGGCTTCCGGATTCTTTTCCATCTGCATCACGCACGCCTTATGCACCAACGCGCGCGCCGCCTCCGTTTTCATCACCATATCGGCGATCATTTCCTGTACCATTTGGAAACTGGCAATCTTCGCGCCGAATTGTTTCCGCTGATGCGCGTAGGCTATCGCGGATTCCGTCGCTGCCTGCGCAATCCCGACCGAGAGCGCCCCCACGACCGGACGCGAGAGCTCCAGCGTCTGCATCGCCAGGCGGAACCCCATCCCCTCACGACCGACGCGGCACGATTCCGGCACGAAGCAATCATCGAAAATAATTTCCGACGTCGTCGAAGCGCGGATGCCCATCTTGTCTTCTTCTTTTCCGACCGAGCAACCCGGCGTCTTCGCGTCCACCAGGAACACCGTCAGCCCGCGCACGCCGCCGCCCTCGCGGACATTCGCAAAAAGCGTGATTTTATCTGCAATCGGCCCGTTCGTAATGAAACATTTCGTCCCGTTCAAGACATAGCCGCCGTCCACTTTTTTCGCGCGACAGGAAACAGAACCCGCATCCGATCCGGCCGACGGCTCCGTCAGCGCGAAAGCCGCCATCCCGCCCGCCGCGAGACAATCGAAAAATTCCTTCTTCTGCGCGTCGGAGGCGCCAAGCAAAATCGGATACGACGCGAGCGAATTCGCCGAACACACCGTCGCCGTCCCCGCGCACGCCCGTCCGAGCTCCTCGACGATGAGCGCCGTCGTCAAAAGATCCAGCCCCGCGCCGCCCAATTCCGCCGGGCAGGACAGCTGCGTGAAGCCCGCCTGTTTCAAAATGGACAAAAGCGCCGGATCCATCCCGCCCGCCTTGTCCATATCGAGCGCCCGCGGAATGATTTCCTTCTCCGAAATTTCCCGCGCCAGCGCCACCAATTCTTTCTGCTCATCGGTCAATGAAAAATCCATTTGTCCCCTCCGCATTTCAAATTCATTTTGATTTACCGTTATTATACAAGGAAACGGCGCTCGGTACAAATGAGAAAATCAATATTGTGATATAATGAAACGGAAATGAGAGGCGCGGCTTGGTTCTTGCTTGGCTTTTTTTTGCGTTTGAGGCGGAAACTTTTCTGCTGATAGGGAAGAGGGAAGAGAGGCCGGGTTGCTTCTTGCTTCAATTTTGCGGCAGGCACGAGTAAGACGTCAGACATCAGATAATCAGACGTCAGATTTTAGCGGTGTGCTTCGCGACATTTTTTTATGAAATACGCGAAGCTTCGGATGATGAGACGCCGAAGGCGCATAAAAAAATCGTCGCCACAGGCGACACCGCTAAAGTCTGAAGTCTGACGTCTGACCATCTGACGTCTCTATCTCCAATGACAAAACAGCTTAGCACGCCAACCTGTGCACTGTGTACTGTGCACTGTGTACTTTACAAAAAGAAAGGAAAAAATATGTTACGTCTTGTTTCCTATACGCATCACGGACTCCCGCAGTGGGGCGTGCTCTCCGAAGACGGCGCGTCCGTTCTTTCCGCTTACGATCTCGAAGAAACCTATTCCGTTTTCCTCGGCAGTACACTGGCCGAATTTATCGAAACGGGCGAAGAAGGACTTCTGAGTCTGGCGCAGGCGCTGTCGCAAAATGAAAAAGAGGCGGAAGTTTCCTCCGTCCCTCTTTCCGATATTGAAATCAATGTCCCCTTCCTGCCGCGGCGCAATATTTTCTGCGTCGGCAAAAATTATAAAGAGCACGTCCGCGAATTTGAGCAGGACGACAAAGCCAAAGATCCCGGCGCACCGATTTTCTTCACGAAGGCGACGACGGCCGTCATCGGTCCCGAAGACGCCATCGATTCGCATCCGGACGTGACGCGCGAAGTCGATTACGAAGGCGAGCTCGCCGTCATCATCGGAAAACAGGGCGCCGACATCGCGCCCGAAGACGCCGCGGATTACATTTACGGCTACACGATTTTGAACGACGTGACCGCCCGCGACTTGCAAAAGAAACACGCGCAATGGTTTCTGGGAAAATCCCTCGACACCTTCTGCCCCATCGGCCCCTTCGTCCTCGTCGGCGCCCGCACCGAGCCGTTCGCCCTCTACACGCGCGTGAACGGCCATCTGCGCCAAGAAGGGAATACCGAAGATCTCATCTTCCCCATCCCCACGCTCATCTCGGTCCTCTCAAAAGGCATGACTCTTCTCCCCGGCGACATCATTGCGACCGGCACGCCGAAAGGAGTCGGCATGGGCCAAAATCCGCCGGCATTTTTGCAAAAAGGGGATGTGGTGGAAATCACGATTGATTCCATCGGGACTTTACGAAACACGGTAAAGTGAGCTTGGAGCTTGGAGCCGGGAGCCGGGAGCGCATGATAAGCTTTTTTCGTCAGGCGCTTTGAAGACGTCAGATGATCAGACATCAGACGTCAGATTTTAGCGGTGTCGCTTCGCGACATTTTTGTATTGCGCCTTCGGCGTCCCATCATCCGGCGCTACGCGCCACTGACAACCGTCCACTGGAAGGTTGTCTCCAAAGGAAGCCTTAAGCAGTGCGCGCTCCGCGTGATTTTATGACAAAGAAAGGCGGCCTCACGGCCGCCTTTCCTATTTCTGTTCTGCACTCTGTACTCTGCATTTTTTAAGCTCTCTGACGTCTCCATCTCGCCTGACGCAAAAATATAAGCACGTCATCTGACGTCTGATGTCTGATCGTCTGACGTCTCAATCCTGCCTGGCAAAACAGCTCAACACGTCAATCTCTGCACTAAATACTGATACACCTCTCTCCGCGAAAGATTTCTTTTGGCCGCCCCTTGCCGGGCGGATTTTTATTTATCTCCCACATACTTTTTCCAAAAATCAATCGACGTCATGGCAGAAAAATTCTCTCTGTATTTTTTTCTACATCCCGAAAATTCTGTAAGAAGTCTCCAATCCAGCCACAACATTTTGAAAAATAAACTCCAAAACTTTTTTACATTTCTGTGTGCCACAAAACCGGACATACGATCCACATCTACATACATAACAGATTCTCGCATAAACGCCGTTGCCGCTCTGACTCTCCACAATGGTTCCAGTACCATTTCCTTCTGCCGAAGAAACGAAGGTAACAAAATCCCATTCAGCGTCAATATCATGACTAATTTCTTTATACGTTCGTTTCTGACCGGCATAGCATATCTTGCCAGCACAATTTGAGACGCATCAATGTCATGCGGCTTATCTGTTTGCGCTTGCATCAATGCCTGATGATAAGAAGCGGGATCCAATGTCATAAGAAACTCCGGCCCCTTTAGCGCATCTTC
>CAVHDO010000059.1:0-9415 GCA_963634795.1 Oscillospiraceae bacterium | reverse complement strand
TTTGTCGTAATTTAACCCAAAATCGAACAATGCCGGTATGTGTGTTTCTTCTATGTTTGTGTTATCTTATTCATGGTAAATGAAGACACCTGCCTTTCTGTTTTTGGGTTTACGACTTAACTGTAATACAGTTTGTTCTTGTTCGCTATTTTTTTTATGATTTTTTGTAACATATTATTGTAACACCTACAAGACCGTGAAAAAAGTTTCGTCTTGTATTTCTCATATCGCGCCTTTTTATGATAAAATACAATGAAATATAATTTTTATGAAATTCGGTTTCCTGTGTGGCGGGAAACGATCGAAATGACGATAGATGAGGGGTCGGATATGGAGCGTGTGGGGCTTTTGGCCGGGGTCGGGGCGTTGCCGGCGGAGTTTCTTCGGGCGGCGAAGCTTTCGGGAGCCGAGGTGGTGGTCGTCGCAGTGGTGCCGGGCGTCGATGCGCGGCTTTCGGAGATGGCCGACAAATATTTTGAAATCAGCTGTTTCAAGCCGGATACGATCATCAAGACGCTGCTCGCCGAAGGGGTGCGCGAGGTGACGATGCTCGGGAAGGTCACGAAGGAGTGGCTTTTCAAGGGGGCGCAGGTGCCGGATTTGCGTGCGATTCGTCTCTTGAATCGGCTGCGGAAGGCGGATTGGAAGGACGATACGATCACGCTGGCGATTGTGGAGGAGCTGGAAAAGGACGGAATCACGGTCCTCGATCAGACGAAATATTTGAAGCCTTTGATGCCGGGGCCGCAGGTTTTCACGAAACGGAAACCGACGGAGGCGGAGCTCGCGGATATTTCTTTCGGTTTCCGGATGGCGAAAGCGCTGGGCGCGATCGATGCGGGACAGACGGTCGTGGTGAAACATCTGGCGGTGATGGCGCTGGAGGCAATTGAGGGGACGGATGCGTGCATTCTGCGCGGCGGGAAATTGGCGCGCGGGGAGGCCGTGGTGGTGAAGACGGCGAAACCGGGACAGGATACGCGTTTCGATATGCCGACGGTCGGGATGAGGACGTTGCAATCGATGATCGAGAGCGGCTGCCGGGTGCTGGCGATCGAAGCGCATCGGACGTTTTTCACGGAGATGGAGGACGTGGTGCGCGAGGCGGATCGCCGGGGCATCGTGATCTTGGCGACGGAGGGGGAAACTGCATGAAGGTGATGTTTTCCGTCGGTGAGGCGTCCGGGGATTTGCACGCGGCGGCGGTGGCGGCCGAATTAGCGCGGATTTCGCCCGACATTGAAATGTTGGGCATGGGCGGCGCGGGAATGGCGCGCGCGGGTGTCCGGATTTTGTACGACATCAAGGACCTGGGCATCATTGGCGTGGTCGAGGTCGTGAAACATTTGCCGCTCTTTTTCCGTCTGCGTCAATTGCTTCGGGAAGCGATGGAGCGGGAGAAACCGGATGTCTTGGTGTGCGTGGATTATCCCGGTTTCAATATGCGAATCGCGCACATGGCCAAAGAGATGGGCATCCCGGTCGTGTATTACATCGCACCGACGATTTGGGCGTGGAACCAAAGTCGCGGGAAAGCGATCGCGCGGGACGTGACGGAGGTCGCCTCGATATTTCCTTTTGAAGCGGAGGCGTATCGAAAGGCGGGAGCGCGCGTGACTTTCGTCGGGCATCCTTTGGCGGATGTGGTGAAACCGTCGATGTCGCGCGAAGAGGCGATGGATTTCTTCGGTGCGGACGCGGAAAAGAAAAAGATTTTGATTATGCCGGGGAGCCGGAAAAATGAGGTTGCAGGGCTTCTTCCGACGATGCTTTCGGCGGCGAAAATCATTTCGGGCGCGATCCCGGCGGAATATTTCCTGCCTCGCGCGGAAACGATTTCCGAAGAATTTTTGGCGACGTATTTACAGGCGGCGGGGCTTTCGGTGCACGTGACGGAGGGGCGTACGTACGATTTGATGCAGATTTGCGATGTGTGTATGGCGTCTTCGGGCACGGCGACTTTGGAGACGGCGCTGATGGATTTGCCGACGGTGCTGACGTATCGGCTCGCGCCTTTCACGTGGTTCTTGGCGAAGCGTTTGGTGCACGTGAAGTATGCGGGGCTACCGAATTTATTGCTGGACCGCGAGGTGACGCCGGAGCTTTTGCAAGATGCAGTGACGGCTGAGGGGATCGCGGGCGTGCTGCTGCCGTGGCTTACGGATGAGGCGCGGCGGCAGGAAAATATCGCGGCGCTTTCGGCGGTGCGGCGGGCGCTTGGCGAAGGCGGCGCCGTGCGTCGGGTGGCGGAGCTCATTTTGAAGACGGGAGGCGGCGTATGAAACCGATGTTGAAAAGCGGGTATCGCCGGCTTTTGTCGTACCTGTGGCCGTATTGGAAACGTCTCTTGCTGTCCGTCATTTGTATGCTCTTTGTGTCCGGGTCGAATCTGATTGTGCCATGGATCATCAAGGACATGGTCGATCAGGTGCTGACGGATAAAAATGTGGAGATGCTGTACGCGATCATCGTCGCGATTCTCGTGATTTTTGCCATTCGCGGCGTGACGACCTTCGGCCATCGGTATCTCATGGGCTACATCGGCCAGCGCGTGATCACGGATTTGCGGGCGCGGCTCTTTGCGCATTTGCAGAAACTTTCGATTTCTTACTATGACCGTCGTCGCACCGGGGAGATTATGAGCAATCTCACGAACGACATCCAGGCGCTGCAGGCGGCGATTGTCGATAATTTCATCATGCTCGTGCAGGAATCGGCCATTTTCGTCGGCTCTTTTATCTCCATGGTGTATTTGCAATGGAAACTGACGGCGCTCTGTCTCGTGATTGTGCCGATTGTTTCCTATATCATCAAATTTTTCGGAAAGAAATTGCATTCGTCCGGCGGGATTGTGCAGGAGAAATTGGCGGATGTGACGTCCATGCTGCAGGAGAGCATCATGGGTGTGCGCATTGTCCGCAGTTTCAATCGTTGCGGTTTTGAAATCGACCGCTTTCGGCAGGTGAATGAATCGAATTTCAAAGCGAATGTGAAAACGATTCAGCAATCGAGCCAGCTGACGCCCTTTGTGGAATTTTTCGCGGCGCTCGCGGTCGTGGCCATCATTTGGTACGGCGGGATGTCGGTCATTGACGGCGTCATGACGTCGGGCGAGCTGATCGCGTTTCTGATTTACGCCATCAATTTGGCGAATCCGACGCGGCGCGTGGCGGAATCTTTCGGAAATATTCAGAAATCCATGGCGGCGGCGGATCGCATTTTCGCCATTTTGGATACGGAGCCGGAAGTCGCGGAAAAGCCGGACGCCAAGCCGCTTTCGGTGACGGAGGGACGCGTGGAATTTCGGCACGTGGCTTTTTCGTACGAGGCGGGGCATCCGGTGCTGACGGATGTGAATTTCACAGCGCTTCCGGGGGAAACGGTCGCCATCGTCGGGCCGTCGGGCGCGGGGAAGACGACCATTGCGAATATTTTGCCTCGTTTCTATGACGTGACGGGCGGCGAAGTGCTGATTGACGGCGTCGACATTCGCGACGTGACTATCGGTTCTTTGCGTGAAGCCATTGGCATGGTGCCGCAGGACACGCTTCTTTTCAATACGACCATCAAAAACAATATCCTCTACGGCCGCCTCGATGCGACGGAGGAAGAAATTTGGGAAGCGGTGCGGGCCGCCAATGCGGAAAGTTTCATTCGCGAATTGCCGGACGGCATCGAAACGAAGGTGGGTGACCGCGGGCTCATGCTGTCGGGCGGGCAGCGGCAACGCATCGCCATCGCGCGCGCGCTTCTCAAAAATCCGTCCATTTTGATTTTGGACGAAGCGACGTCGGCGCTCGACACGGAAAGCGAAAAAATCGTGCAGGACGCGCTGGATAAACTCATGGTCGGCCGCACGTCTTTTGTCATCGCGCATCGCCTCTCCACCATTCGCACGGCCGATGTGATTCTGGTGATTCACGGCGGCGTCATTGCCGAGCGCGGCACGCATGACGAACTCATGGCCAAGGGCGGCCTCTATCACGAACTTTACACGATGTCGCAGCGACGGGACGAGGAGGCATAATGTATTTCATTTACAATATTTTCCTCGTCCTCTACTGGTTGATGCTGTTGCCGCTGTTGATTTACCGTCTTCTCTTTGAAGAAGGATTTTATTATCGCGTGAAACAGAGCGCCGGGGTCATGCCGACGCCGACATTGGAAAAAATCGCGTATCACCGCGCCATTTGGGTGCATGCGGCTTCAGTCGGGGAAGTCGTCGCGGCCTCGCCGATTGTGCGCGAGCTCAAGAAACGCTATCCGGAGCAGATGGTCGTCGTCTCAGTCGTCACCGCGACGGGGCACAAAATGGCGCAGAGTATCATCCCGGAAGCGGACGGTCATATTTTCTTCCCGGTCGATATCCCCGTCATTACAAATCGTATCGTCAAGATTGTCGATCCGAAAATTATTATTTTGATAGAAACGGAACTGTGGCCGAATTTCCTTCGCATTGCGTGGAATAAAAAAATTCCCGTCATGATGATGAACGGGCGCATCAGCGATCGCTCCATGCGGCGGTATTCCCTCGTCAAGCGGTACACGGAAAAAATGCTGAATCAGATTCGGCTCCTTTGCATGCAATCGTCTTTTGACGTTGATCATATCATCGCCATGGGTGCCGATCCCAAGCGCGTGATTATCACGGGAAATACGAAATACGATCAGACGTACGCGACGGTTTCTCCTGAAGAATGCGCGGCGCTCAAAAAAGAATTTCGTTTCGACGGGAAGGGGCCCGTCATCGTATGCGGCAGCACGCACAGCGGCGAAGAAGAAATCCTGATGAAGACCTTTTCGCAGCTCACGGCGGAGTATCCGGAGCTTTGCATCGTGCTGACGCCGCGGGAAATCACGCGCGCGCCCGGCGTGAAGACGCATGTGGCGGCGGACGGTTTCTCCGTCATTCGGCGCTCGGAAATGGGGACGCAGGCGGATGACGGCCGTTTCCATCAAGTCGTCATTCTGGACACCATCGGCGAGCTCGGGCGCCTCTACAGCATCGCGGACGTCGTCTTTGTCGGCGGCAGTCTCGTCAAGATCGGCGGGCACAATATTTTGGAGCCGGCGGCGCACGGGAAACCGATTCTCGTCGGGTCGTACATGTTCAATTTCAAGGAAATTTTTGAGCTCTTGGGGAAACGCGGCGTGTGCCTTATGGTGAGGAATGAGGAGGAGCTGTACCGGACGCTGCATGATCTTTTGGCCGATCCCGAGCGGATGAAAAAAATGGGCGAGGAGGCGCTGCTCGTCGTACACGAAAATCGCGGCGCGACGCAGCGCAATATCGATTGCTTTGAGAAACTCATTGCCGATTGTTATGTGACGATTGCGGGAGGGGCCCATGAGTCTTGAGTCGTATATTTTGGCGTTGCAAAAGAAAGAGCATCCGGGTGGCGTGGAAGGCGCGGTGCAGGACGGCCTTTCCGGTTTGTCGTCGCTGTACGGTCGTATCGTGCGCGGGCGGCGAGTCAAGGAAACCATGCGGGCGGTGCGCGCGGGCGTCCCGGTCATTTCCGTCGGCAATATCACGGCGGGCGGCACGGGAAAGACGCCGTGCATTATAAGTCTGGCACAATGGGCGCTTCGAAACGGTCGACGCCCGGCGATTCTTTCGCGCGGATATAAAAGTGAATGGGAGAAGCGGGGCGGCATTGTCGCGGACGCCTCCGGAATCCGCCTCTCGCAGAAGGAAGCGGGGGATGAGCCGTACATGATGGCGAAAAAACTTCCCGGCGTGCCGATTTTGATCGGAAAAGATCGCATTCGTTCCGCGGCGGCGGCCAAGGCGATGGGGGCGGATATGCTCCTCCTGGATGACGGCTTTCAATATTGGAAACTGGCGCGGGATACGGACATCGTCTTAATCGACGCGATGGATCCCTTCGGCGGCGGGTATCTTTTGCCGCGCGGCTTGCTACGCGAAGAGCCGGAAGCGCTTTCACGGGCGAGCTTGATTTTGCTGACGAAAGCGGGGCAAATTTCGGAAACGGAACGGGCGAAGGTCAAAGAAACGATTGCGAATTACGCGCCGGGCATTTCCATTTGCGAGGTCGATCACGCTCCGCAGACACTGACGACCTTGCGCGATTGGCCGGACGTCGTGCCGCTTTCGGACAAGAAAATCAAAAAAGTCTGGCTCGTATCGGCCATCGGGAATCCTGCCGCGTTTCATAAAACGGCAGAAGAAGCGGGATTGCAAGTCGTGGGAGAGACGATATTTCCCGATCACCACGCGTACATGGAGCAAGAGGTGGCAGCGGCGATGCGCGAAGCGAAACAAGCCGGCGCGGAGGCTCTCGTCACGACGGAAAAAGACGCCGTGAAAATCAAAGAAAATCTGAAATTGTCCGAAGAAGAGACCCGTTTCATTCAAGTCTTGGGAATCGAGATGACGGGGGATTGGATGGGGCAGTTAGCAGTGAGCAATTAGCAATTAGCAGTTGGCGCGGCTGTTTCTTGCTTTGCTTTGGGTGGCGTTTGAGATGGGAATTTTTTCGATGATAGGGAAGAGGGAAGAGGGAAGAGAGGCTTGGCTGTTTTATTGCTGGGCTTTTGTGGCGTTTGACTGATGGCTGCAGCGAGATAGAGATGAGGAAAGCGGAAGCGCTTCGCGCAATTTATTATAATGCGGCCGGAGGCCGCCACAGATTCAGCCTTCCTTATCGGAGGAAGGTGGCGCGAAGCGCCGGATGATGGGACGCCGAAGGCGCAATACAAAAATGTCGCGAAGCGACACCGCTAAAGTCTGATGTCTGACGTCTGACCGTTTGACGTCTCAATCGCTTTGAGACGCATAAAGTGGAGCACACACAAAAAGGAGACTCTAATATGAAAATCGCTTGTATTATTCCGGCGCGGTACGCTTCGACGCGTTTGCCGGGGAAGCCGCTTCGGTTGATTCACGGGAAGACGCTCATTCGGCGCGTGTATGAACGGGCTTCTTTGGCCAAGGTGCCGGAGATGGTTTTGGTCGCGACGGATCATGCGGACATTGCGGCGGAAGTTTCTTCTTTCGGCGGCAAAGCGGTCATGACGTCTGTCGATTGCCCGACGGGGACGGATCGCCTCGCGGAAGTCGTTTTCCAATATCCCGATTACGACATCGTCGTGAATGTGCAGGGCGACGAGCCGCTCATCGATCCCGATGTGATTGATCGATTGGCGCAGCTTTTGACGGAGAAAGAGGAACTCGTCATGGCGACGGTCGCGACGCCGCTTTCCGAGGAAGAATACGACGATCCATCCGCGGTCAAAGTCGTGGTGAACAAAAAGGGCGAAGCGCTGTATTTCTCGCGTTCGCTCATCCCGTATCCGCGGCATGATTTTGTGACGCCGCCATTGAAGCACGTCGGCATTTACGCGTACCGGCGCGAGTTTCTTCTGCTATACGCGAAAATGGCGCAGACGCCGCTCGAGGTCGCGGAATCCTTGGAGCAGCTCCGCGCTTTGGAAAACGGATACAAAATCGGCGTGATTATCGAAGAAACGGCGGATATCGGCATCGATACGCCGGAAGATTTGGCCAAGGCGGAAGCCTATTTCGAAAGGATGGAAACGAAATGAAACCGATTCAAGTGGGACCACTGACATTGTCCGGCGAACGCCTGTTTCTGATCGCCGGCCCCTGCGTGATTGAAGGCTACGACCGCACGCTCATGATTGGCCGCGAAATCAAAAAAATCTGCGAGCGGCTCGGCGTGGATTATATTTTCAAAGCGTCTTTCGATAAGGCGAATCGCTCGTCGTATCATTCGTTCCGCGGTCCCGGGTTGGAGAAGGGGCTCGAAATTTTGGCGTCCATCAAAAAAGAACTCGGCGTCCCGGTGCTTTCGGATGTGCACGACGTCTCGCAACTGGCGTCGGCGGCTCGCGTGCTGGACATGATGCAAATTCCCGCGTTTCTTTGCCGGCAGACGGATTTAGTGTACGGCGCGGCGAAAACGGGCGTGGCCGTCAATGTGAAGAAGGGTCAATTTTTGGCGCCCGAGGACATGAAAAATGTGATTGAAAAAATGGAAGAGGCGGGCAATCCGAATCTGGCGGTGACGGATCGCGGCACGTCGTTCGGTTATCATAATCTCGTCGTCGATATGCGCTCCTTCCCCATCATGCGAAGCTTCGGCTATCCGGTCATTTTCGACGCGACGCACAGCGTGCAGCTCCCCGGAGGAAACGGGACGTCGACGGGCGGCCAGCGCGAAATGATTCCGTATCTGGCGCGCGCGGCGGCCGGCGCCGGTGTCGACGGATTCTTCATGGAAGTCCACGACAATCCGCCGGAAGGCCTGTCGGATTCGACGAATATGCTGTACCTGTCTTCGCTCGAAGATTTGCTCAAAGATCTCATCGCGATTCACGAGATTGAGAAACGGAGTCGGGAGGTGTGAGCTTGGAGCTTACAAAGAGATCTAGACGTCAGACATCAGATGATCAGACGTCAGACAAAAGCGGTGTCGCCTGCGGCGATGATTTTCATATAAAATGCGCGGAGCGCGTACCTGAATTGCTAATTGCTCACTGCTCATTGCTAACTTTTATCGCGCGGCGCCGGTGAATTTTGCACAGGCGGGTTTCCTTACAGCGAGCGAGCTGAGAGAGTTACAAAAAAAGCGGCGTCGTCAGGCGAGGTAGAGACGTCAGACGGTCAGAAGTCAGACATCAGATGAAAGCGGAAGCGCTGCGCGCGATTTTTTTTTATGTGCCTTCGGCATCCCATCACCCGCCCTTCGGGCACCCTCTTCCAATAAAGAGGGCTTGATTGGTGCGCGCTTCGCGCGATTTTTTATAAAATGCGGCCGGAGGCCGCTACTGCTTAAGCCTTCCTTTGGAGACAACCTTCCAGTGGACGGTTGTCAGTGCCTCCGGAGGAGGCGGATGATGGGTCGCCGAAGGCGCAATATAAAAATGTCGCGAAGCGACACCGCTAAAATCTGACGTCTGATTATCGGATGTCTCCATCCTGCCTGCTACAAAAGCCAAGCATCTCCAAAGTTTCGTCTAACAGCTAACGGCTAAAAGCTAATAACTATCTCGCGTCTGACAAAAAAAAGAAAATCGCGGTCTGACGTCTGATTGTCTGACGTCTCCATCTTGCCTGACGAAACAGCTGAGCACGCCAATTCCTGTGCACTGTGTACTGTGCACTATCTCCCGCCTGCCATAAAACGCCAAGCAACACCAAAGCCTCGCCCCTCATCTCTATCAGCAGAAAGTTTTATATCACAAACGCCGAAAAGGAAAAGCATGAATTAAGCTGTGCCTCCCTTCCCTATCTTGCCACAGCTATCATCTCAAACGCCACAAAAAGAAAGAGGGAAAAAGCCAGGCTTCTCTTCCCTCTTCCCTCATTTCTTTTTCTGTCTCATATTCCGTCCCTTATGCCCGAGAGCCTTGTGCTCTTTTTTCTTTG
>CAVHDO010000058.1:0-9478 GCA_963634795.1 Oscillospiraceae bacterium | reverse complement strand
CGGCGCATTTTACCTTCCGGCCCTTCGGGCCACCTTCCTTAGAAAAAGGAAGGCTAATCGGTGGCGGCCTCCGGCCGAATTTGTTTTTATAAAAATCGTCGCCGTCAGGCGACACCGCTTTTCGCTCCAAGCTCCAAGCTCCCGGCTCGCCGCTCCAAGCTATCTCGCGCCTGACGGAAAAAGTGCATCACAGTCTGACGTCTGATCGTCTGACTGTCTGACGTCTCAATCTCCTTGTGTGCCCCAAGCTCGCAGCTCCCCGCTCCAAGCTCCCGGCTCACAGCTGTTTCCCCTACTCCCTTTGCAGCAATTTCTTTGAAACCGTTTCATAAAAATCCGTATCGCGGAAACGAAGGAAACGGATTTTTTTCTCCGTTGTCAATATACAGAGTTCATCATTCGGAAAGAGGCGGATATCTCCGTTTCCGTCGAGGGACACGGAGAGTTCGGTCTCGCGCTCGCCGGGGTAAACGGTGATTTCTGCCTCGCGCGGCAGGACGAAGGGGGTGGCGGGGACGATGTGGGGGCAGATGGGGACGACGACGGTTGCTTTCATGCGGCTGTCGAGAATCGGGCCGCCGCAGGAGAGGGCGTAACCTGTCGAGCCGGTCGGGGTCGCGACAATGAGGCCGTCCGCCGGATATTCTTGCATCCGCGTCCCGCCGATATACAGCGCAATCCGCGCCATTTTCCCGATGCCGCTTCGTCCGATGACGATGTCGTTCAAAACCGTCGGCAAGATTTCCGTCATGTCGTCCGCGCGGTGAATTTCCGACGCTAAAAAAATTCGTTTCTCCGTCTCAAAGCGGCCGCAGGAAATATCCGCCAGGCGCTTTTCCAGCGTTTCGGGCGCAATCGAATTCAAAAATCCCAAATTGCCCAGATGGATGCCGACGAGGGAGACGGGGTAATCGGCCATGTCACGCGCCGCTTGCAGGTACGAGCCGTCGCCGCCGACAGAGAAAATGACGGACACGTGCGTGCCGATCCATTCTTTCGTGCGATAATTGTCGTCCGAAAAGGAAATGCCGGCCGCCTCGATGCCCGCTTTGTCGCTCTCCGGCAGAAACCACGAAATCCCGGCGGTTTCCAGCGCGGCGGCGAGTTTCGGCAAAAAATCCACCATTTCTTTTTTTGCGACATTGGTCAAAATGCCCGCTTCCATTTCGCTCACTCCTTTTGTCCGTTCAATTCTTCGTGCGCTGCTTCGACGACGGCGGAAATCGTTTCGTCCGTCGGAAACGTGACGCCGCCGGCCGCTTCTCGGAAACGCAAATGCGCCAAAAATTCGATATTCCCCGCGCCGCCCTTAATCGGTGAAAACGTGAGGCCGCAGGTGGAAAATCCTTCTTCGTACGCGGCTTTTGTGACGCTTTGAATCACTTCGCGATGCGTTTCCGCGTCTCGCACAATGCCGCCCTTGCCGACTTTCTCGCGCCCCGCTTCAAATTGCGGCTTAATTAAAATCGCGATGTGGCCATCCGGTTTCAAAATGTCCCGCGCCGCCGGAAAAATTTTCAGAACAGAAATAAAGGAAATATCCGTCGCAATCATGTCGACTTTCTCGCCCAGCGTCGCGAGCGTCACGTCTTTGATATTCGTTTTCTCCAAATTCACGACGCGCGGATCGGCGCGCAGTTTCCAGTCCAGTTGATTGTAACCGACGTCGATGGCGTAAACTTTCGCGGCGCCGTGCTGCAGCGCGCAATCGGTGAAACCGCCGGTCGAGGCGCCGATGTCGGCCATGACGATGCCCGCGGTCGGAAGCGCGAAGGCTTGGATCGCTTTTTCCAATTTGAAGCCGCCGCGTCCCACGTAGGGCATGACGGCACCCTTGATGCGGAGGCGCGCGTCGGCGGGAATTTTCGTGCCCGGCTTGTCCACGGGGACGTCATTCACCAGAATCACGCCGGCCATGATGTGCCGCTTGGCATTTTCGCGGCTTTCAAAAAATCCTTGCTCGACGAGGAGGACGTCCAGCCGCTCTTTTTTCGTTTTTTGCATTTTATTCGTACTCATTCGGTTCGCCGGCCTATGTACCGCGCCAAATTTCTCAAAATTTCCGCTTCCTCGCCGAATCCGTCCAGCGCCTCGCAAGTGGCGGTCATTTCTTTTTGCGCCGCGTCTTTGGCGGCCGCTTTGCCCAAAATCGTCACATAGGTCGATTTGTGTTTTTGCGCGTCCATGCCGGGCGCCTTGCCCATTGTTTCCAAATCCCCCGTCGCGTCCAAGAGGTCGTCCGTGATTTGAAAGAGCAATCCCAGATGCGTGGCGTATCGGTGCAGCGCGGCTCCCTTTTCCGCGTCCGTGCCGGCCAAAATCACTGCCATGTCTACGGGCGCCGTCAAAAGCGCACCGGTTTTCTTTTCGTCCATGCGCGCCAATTCCGCCGCCGTCAAAATTTTTCCTTCCGCGGAAATATCGAGCGCCTGCCCGCCGACCATGCCCACGGGTCCCGCCGCCTTCGCCAAAACGGAAATCAATCGACACCGCGTCTCCGCCGAAATCGTCTCTTCCGATGCCAATAAATGAAACGCTTCCGTCAAAAGCCCGTCGCCTGCCATCGTCGCCATGCCCGCGCCGTACACATTGTGATTCGTCGGCTTCCCGCGCCGATAATCGTCATCGTCCATTTGCGGCAAATCGTCGTGAATGAGGGAATACGTGTGCACGCACTCAATCGCCGCCGCGACGCTCACGGCGCCTTCCGGTTTGGCGCCCAAGACGTCCAATGTCAGCAAAAATAAAATCGGACGGATTCGTTTTCCGCCCGCCAAAAGACTGTAATTCATTGCAGCAAAAAGGACGGAGAGATCCGTTTCTTCCGTTTGCAACAGCGTTTGCAGCGCCCGCTCCACGGCGGATTTCTTCTCCGCCAAAACGTCTCGCCACATCATATCTCCGCCCCCATTCTGTCTGTATCGTTTATTTCGTCGTTTCCTTGCTTCGGCTGATCGCGTCCAAAATGCCGTTCACCAGCCGATACGAATCGTCCCCGCCGTACACTTTGGCCATTTCCACCGCTTCATTGATGACCACTTTCGCATCGATGGCCTCTTCCGTCGGAAACAGGAGCTCGCAAGCACCCAGGCGAAGAATCGTCTTGTCGACCACATTCATCTGCGCGAGCGACCATTTCCGCAAATGGCCCGTCAAGACGGCGTCGATGTCTTCTCGGTGCTCCTTGACGCGCGCGATGAGTCCGGCGGCAAATTCTGCGGCGTCCCCCTTCGGTTTCCCCGTCTCTTCCGTCTCCTCCGCGGCGGCGAAATCCTCGCCCGGATTCAAATCGAAAGCGTAGAGCGCCTGCATCGCGTAGCGTCTGGCGTATGTTCTGGATTTTTTGTCCATCATGACCTCGTTATTTTCCAAATTTCGATATCGACCGCCCGAATTTTTTCGGGAAAGGCATCCAAAAATGTTGTAAATAAATTTTTTTGCAGCCGCTTCGCCAGCTTGACCATCGGCTCTTTACCGGAAACGGAGACGAAAATCGTCACGGAAAATCCATCTTTTTCCGTATCGAGATACAGCCCCGGCATACTTTTCTGCGAATAACTTTTGAAACCGCTCACCATCTTCGGCAGCGTTTTCGGCGCCACGAGCCGCACATCGGGAAACGCATCCAGCGCGACCTGCGTCAAATCGGCCACCACATTGAAAATCTCGGCACGTTCGTCCTCAGCCATGCCGCTCCTCCTTTCGGAAGAGAATGTCTTGGATATTTACATTCACGTACGCCACCGAAAGCCCCGTTTCCTCTTTCAGCGCGTCCTTGACTTCTTTTTGCACTTTAATCGCCAAATCCGGCACGCGCAGGCCGTAATACACCGTGAAATACAGCTCGGCGCGGATTTCGTTCTCCTCGACGGAAATTTGCACGCCTTCCGCGTCTTCGCCGGTAATCACGGACGGGAGTACTTCCGTGAAACGCGCGTCCATCGCCGCCACGCCGGGCACGGACAGGCAGACTTTTCGCGCCACTTCCGCCATCACTTTGTCCGAAATGCGTATCGCGCCGTATTCCGTTTTGATTTCACCCGTATCCACCGCGCAGCCTCCCCTCCCCGGTTTCTTCGGCTTTGAAAAAAGCGGACCGATCGCCGTCAAAAAGAAGGAGAATCAGTCCGCTTGCCGTCAACCAAATTTCTCTTATGCGCGTTCGAGATAAGCGCCGCTGCGCGTGTCGATCCGGAGCACATCGCCCTCATTGACGAAGAGCGGCACGCGGACAATGTAGCCCGTTTCCAATTTCGCCGGCTTCGTCGCGCCCGTCGCCGTATCGCCGCGAATGCCCGGCTCCGTTTCCACCACTTTGAGCTCGACCGAATTCGGGATATCGACGCCGATGACCGACCCATTGAAGAAAAGAACCGTGACTTCCATTTCCTCTTTGATGAAATTGATCGCGTCTTCCAGCTGCTCTTTCGTCAGCATGATCTGATCGTACGTCTCGTTGTCCATGAAATAGAACGACGTGCCCTCGTCATTGTAGAGGTACTGCATCGGCTTTCTTTCGACCTGCGCCTTCGGCACCTTCACCCCCGCATTGAACGTGCGCTCAATCACCGAGCCCGTCTGCAAATTTTTCATCTTCGTGCGCACGAATGCCGCGCCCTTCCCCGGCTTCACGTGCTGAAATTCGACGACCTGCCAGACCTGCCCTTCCAATTCGACCGTCACGCCCGGACGGAAATCATTGCTGGAAATCATAGTGTTCTCCTCCTGTCATAAATGGATGAATGTTTTCGGAAATTTTGTCAAAACGGAAATCCCGTCTCTGTGTATCACTGTCGTGTCCTCGATGCGGACGCCTCCCGTCCCCGGGATGTACACGCCGGGCTCCACCGTAATCACGACGTTCTCCGCGAGCACTGTCTTGTCTCGCGCCGCCAAGACCGGTTTCTCGTGAATTTCAAGCCCCACGCTGTGCCCCAAGGCATGAGAGAAATACGCGGATAAATCCCGCTCTTTCAGAAACTCCCGTGCCAGCGCGTCCATCTCGCATCCGCGCCGCCCTGCCCGAAGCGCCGCCTCGACATGAGCGACGCAATCATGCACGCTGTCATAGAGGAAACGCTGCCGCTCGGAAATCTCTCCCACGGCGACCGTGCGCGTCATATCCGAATGATACCCCTTGTACATCGCGCCGAAATCGAAAGTAATCAGCTCACCGCTTTCAATCGCTTTGTCCGTCACCGTCGCGTGCGGATACGCTCCGTGCTCGCCGGACGCCACAATCGTATCGAATGACTTCCCGTCCGAACCGCCCTCGAGCATCGCGCATTCCAACGCCGCACGAAGCTCCGTTTCCTTGCGTCCCGCGCGAATCAGCGGCAAAATCTTTTCAAACGCGTCGTCCGCGATGCGGCAAGCCTCCGCGATACAGGAAATTTCCGCCTCCGTCTTGACCTGCCGCAATCGATCCGGATCGCAAAACACAAATTCGGACTCCGGCAAAATGTCCTTGAGCGACAAATAAAATTGATGCGTCATCACCGGCTCGATGCCGATTTTCTTCGCGCCGCACTTAGCGAAAATCGCCGCCGCAGCCTCCGCCGGTTTCCCCAAATGGTCCACCGTCTCAAACTCCGGCGCCTCCGCCCGCGCCTGCGCCGTGTAACGACTGTCCGTCAAAAGAAATCCGGATTCCGGCAGAAGAATCAAAAAACTCTCCGACCCCGTAAATCCGCTGATGTACCGACAATTCTCATCCTTCTGCAAAAAAGCGGCGTCCAAGCCCGCTTCCCGCAAAAAATCCGCCATCGCTTCCCGGCCGATCAAAACATTTCACCTCTTTTTTCGCAAGCTGATATATATTTTATCGTATCTTTCCCAATTTCTCAAGATATGTGAGAAAAAAGTTTCTGTATCAGAGCGGAGAGCTTGGAGCCGGGACCTTGGAGCATACAAAGTGGTGAAGACGTCAGACATCAGACGTCAGACGTCAGAAATTTCTTGGCTTTTTTGTCAGGCGCGAGATAGCTTGGAGCGACGAGCTGGGAGCTTGGAGCGAAAAGCGGTGGCGCTTCGCGCGATTTTTATAAAAACAAATGCGGCCGGAGGCCGCCACATATTTGCCCTCTTCAGGAAGAGGGTGGCCGTTAGGCCGGGTGATGGAAAAAGCCAGGAGTACAAAGCAAAGTATCGGAAGCGCGTTCCAGTTTGCCCTCTTCAGAAGGCGACCTTCCGGTGGACGGTTGTCAGTGGCGCATAGCGCCGGATGATGAGTCGCCGAAGGCGCAATATAAAAATGTCGCGAAGCGACACCTCTCGCAAACAAGCGAAGCGATGTTTGCGCAATCCCCTATGTGAGAAAAAAACAAAGCATGAAAAAGTTTGTACTTCGCAAAGAACGGCGCAAGGAAACCCGCCTGTGCAAAATTCGCCGGCTCCGCGCCGACCAGCTTCTATAACGCAAAGCGCCGAGGGGCGCCGACGCGTCTCGCGGCCTTGCGTGGTAAGAATGCGTCATGATGTAAAAGTTGCGCGTATCGGTGACGTTAGCATTGGCAAGGCCGAGCGGCGGCGCCCCTGAGTGGCGGCGAATTTTGCCCTGGCGGCGGTTTCTTTCTCTTGCAGGGTGAGACCTCTTCGGCCGTTATCCGAGGGGCTCATAGGAATTTTTTCCGAGGCAAGGAAAGCGGTGGCGAGCATAGCGAGCCTATGTAAGCCGCCGCTTGACGCAGCATCGGGAAAAATTCCGAGCCCCTCGGATTCTTCGGCCGAAGAGGCCTCACCCGTCAGTTTCCTTTCTTTCCCGGGAAAGAAAGGAAATGAAGTGCTGTAAGGAGTTCCGTGGGGAAGCTCCCCACATGACGCGCGCCGTCAGGCGCATTTTGCGTAGCAAAATATTCCACACGCCGGCAGCTGCTAATTTGTGCACCGCTCCTCCCCTCCCCTTGACTCTCCCTTCCAAATATGAATATAATGCAAACAGTTCATCCGTACGATATCGTACCGTTTCACAAAACGAGGTGCCAAAATGAAAAAATGGATTCTCTCTATGGCGCTGGCAGGCGCACTTCTCGCAGGAGGCTCCGCTATGGCCGCTCCTGAAATTCACGTGGACGCATCCACCGAAGGCATGGCGAACAAAGTGACAAGCCGGCATCTTTCTGTAGACGTAAAAACGCCTCAAATCAAGCAGATTTCCAATGTGGTCTACGAGCAGGTGTCCATGCGCGATTATCAGAACGTGGCCATGAAAATGGACATTCTCCAGCCCCAGAGCAATGAAAAACTTCCCGCCATAGTTTACGTCACCGGCGGCGGTTTCATCAATGCGAATAAGGACAACGACGTGCAGCTCCGCATGCACCTCGCCGAAGCGGGCTATGTCGTGGCATCCATTCAGTATCGCGTAGCGCCCTCTGCTCGTTTCCCACAGCCTCTGGAAGATGTGAAATCCGCCATTCGTTACCTCAAAGCTCACGCGGACCGGTTCGGAATCGACGCTGACCGCGTCGGCATCGTGGGCGCCAGCGCCGGCGGCTACCTCACCGCCATGGCAGCCACCACCAGCGGCACCACCACCTTCGACAAAGGCGAGAACCTCAACGTCACCAGCTCCGTCAAAGCAGCGGTAGACCTCTACGGCCCCTCGGACCTCACCCGCATCGGCGATGACTACAGCGACAAAGTGAAAGGCTTCCATAAATCCGCCGGCTCCCCCGTAGCACTGTGGGTCAATGGCTCTCCTGTATTCGGCGGCAAAGACGGCGGCATCCTCGCCGACAAAGAAGCAGCCGACTTCGCAAACCCCATCAATCATATTTCCAAGACCAGCGCCCCCATGCTCCTCATGCACGGCACCGCGGACTACGTCGTCTCCCCCAGCCAGACCGACCTCCTCTTCCAGGCGCTGCAGAAAAATAACATCCCCTCCCAGCGCTACCTGGTAGAAGGCGCAGCCCACGGCGGCATCTACTGGAACCAGAAAGAAGTCCAGGACATCATCACTGATTTCTTTGATCAATATTTGAAATAAGATTATAGGGTTCAAGGGGCAAGGGAAGGAGCGGCGCACAAACAAAAAGCGCCGCGAGTTAAAAAAGCAATGCCCACCGCCTGTGCCTTCTTCGTGAGGCGGGACGGTCGCCGGTGGCGTAAAGCGCCGGATGATGGACGACTCTACGTGAAACTACAGCAAAGAACAACCCGGCTGGAAAATCCTGCGGAAAAACTTTTTCTCACAACAGTAACCACATAGATTCACAAAAAAAAACTCTGTCTGAAAGCGATGACCAGCGTACAAATCCGGGTCTCCATCAGACAGAGCTCTTTCTGAAAACAGTATATCACAGAATCGCAAATCAATCAAAAACAATCCATCCGCAACAAACAAAAAGATCCTCTCAATGAGAGGAAGGGAAATCGACGCGGGCAGTCCGGACACTCGCGCCCACAGGTCGTACAATGGGCTTCCAAGCGCAGTGCCGCGCTCCACCCACCCGGCAGTTTCATTGTATCACAGACAAAAAAGAAAAATCAACCATCCATTCTATCTGAAACGAAAAAGCGCAAAAAAAAGAACGGCACCCGACCGGAGAAACCGACCCCAGCATCGAGTGCCGTCTGCAACATCCAACCGGTGACTCATTCACCTGCGTCGGATGTCGTTCGCAGTACCCAACCGAAAGCCAACCTTTCTGCATCGGGTACCACTCATGTCCACAGTGTAATTGATTTCCTTTCCACTGTCAAGAATGAAAATGAAAATCTTTACATTATAAATGAAAAGCTCAATACAAAATTTTGAAAAAAACAAATAAAAAGCCATGTCCTTCCTCTCTCCCGCCGGGGTCCAATTCCCCATGGGGAGGAAGCAACATAGCTCTTTAATCGGTAGGATACCAGAGAAAAGAAATCTTGTCAAATTCAAAAAATGTCCGCCAATCAAAAATACGCTGACATCGCGTCGGCAGCTGCCAAACAAAAATCTTCACATACTGCCGTCCATCACCCGGCGCTTCGCGCCACCCTCTTCCTGAAGAGGGCTAAGTGGTAGCGCTACGCGCATTTTTATATGCGCCTTCGGCGTCCCATCATCCGACCCTTCGGGCCACCTTCCTCCAAAGGAAGGCTTAATCGGTGGCGGCTCCGCCGCATTTGATTTATAAAAAAATCGTCGCGAAGCGACACCTCTCGCAAACGAGCGAAGCAATGTTTGTGCAATCCTCTATGTGAGAAAAAAGCAAAGCATGAAAAATTTGTACTACGCAAAGAACGGCGCAAGGAAACCCGCCTGTGCAAAATTCGCCAGCTCCGCGCCAATAAAAGTTAGCAGTGAGTAGTGAGCAGTTAGCAGTGCAGGTACGCGCTTCGCGCATTTTTTTATACAGCGAGAACCACAAACGCCTCAAAACCCAAACAAGAAAAAACTCGGCCAACTGCTAATTGCTCATTGCTAACTGCTAATTATCTTGCCCTGGCGGCGGTTTCTTTCTCTTGCAGGGTGAGACCTCTTCGGCCGTTA
>CAVHDO010000057.1:0-9601 GCA_963634795.1 Oscillospiraceae bacterium | reverse complement strand
GGAAAGAAAGGAAACGAAGCAAAGGAAAGAAACCGCCGCCAGGGCAAAATTCGCCTCGGCTCATGGGGCGCCGCCGCTCAGCCTTAAATGCTTACGTCACCTGTTCATGGAACTTTTACGTCAAGATGCATTCTTGCCACTTAAGGCTGCGAGACGCGTCGGCGCCCCCTCAATTCTTTGCATTTTCGGAGATGGTCGGCGCGGAGCCGGCGAATTTTGCACAGGCGGGCCTCCTTACAGCGAGCGCGCCGAAGAGTCATTCGAAAGCAGTGTCGTCAGGCGAGGTAGAGACGTCAGATGGTCAGAAGTCAGACATCAGACGAAAGCGGTATCGCCTGCGGCGATGATTTTTTATAAAAAATGCGCCGGAGGCGCCGCATATTAGCCCTCTTCAGGAGGCGACCTTCCAGTGGACGGTCGCCAGTGGCCGTTAGGCCGGGTGATGGAAAAAGATAGGAGTATAAAGCAAAGAACCGGAAGCGCGTCCGGTGGACGGTCGCCAGTGGCGCGGAGCGCTTCCGATTTTTCTCATTTCTGTCAGCAGAAAATTTTTTGTTTCAAATGCCTCAAAGCAAAGAAAAAATTGGTTATGCCTATCAATTCTCAATTCTGCCCTTTTGGGTCGCCGAAGGCGCAATATAAAAATGTCGCGGAGCGACACCGCTAAAATTTGACGTCTGTTTAAAAGTAAAGTAATCGCCGAATTTTATCAAGCCTGCCAAAAAGGAAAGAACGAGAATGGAAGAAAAAGTAACGCGACGCTATTTCAAGCCTTATCAAGCCGAAACTAAGGGCCAGAATTGAAAAGGAAGAAAAAGCAAAGCAAGATTATTTCAAGCCTTCCTCAAGCCCTAACCCCAAAATGAAAATAAAAGCCTAAAAAAGAAACAGGAGCTCCCGTTTCCTCATTTGACAAAAGTATGAAAATAGACTAAAATAGATTTCAGATAGTATAGAAATATACTTTTACATTTGAGAGGAGGCATGGTTTTTATGAGAGAATTGCGGCCGCTTTTGCGGAGTTTATATCATTCCATGGCGCTGGGGACGGTGCTGTATCGGCGTTTCGCGGAGCGCGAGGGCGTTTCCTATCCGGATTTGGCGATTTTGTATGCGCTTTCGGATCTCGGCGAGTGCACGCAGCGGCAAATCGGCGTGGACTACGAGATGAATAAGCAGACGGTGAACGCGGCGGTGCGGCATCTCAAGGAGTTGGGCTATGTGACGCTGTCGACGGACGCGGCGGATAAGCGGCGGCGCGTGCTTCGGCTGACGGAGTCGGGGGCGGTGTATGCCCGGCAGCTGACGGACGTTTTGTTTGCCATGGAGGAGCGGGCGGCCATGCGTTTGGGCGAGAAAAATTTGGTGCGTGCCAAGAAAATTTTGGACGATTTCAATGAATTGTTTGCAGAGGAGCTGAATCGATTATGACGGCGCGTTTTTTCGGATATGTGATTCCGGCCGCGTTCGCATTGATGCTTTCGGGCGTTTATGTGATTGCAGACGGTTTTTTTGTGGGAAACAGGATGGGCGATATCGGCTTGTCGGCGGTGAATTTCGCGTTTCCTGTATCGGAGGTGTTGACGTCTTTGGGCGCCGGGATCGGCATGGGCGGCGCGGTGCATTATGCGATTGAAAAGGGGCGGCGGGAAAAGGTGCCGGCGGAAACGTACGCGCGGCTGACGATGCTGATTTTGCTGGTCGTCGGGCTCGTGGTGTCCGTGCTGGTGTACGTCACGGCGGAGCCGCTTTTGGCGCTGATGGGCGCGACAGGCACGTTGCTCTCGCTGGGGACGGAGTACAATCGAATTATCGCGCTGGGCGGCTGGCTGCAGATTTTCAGCACGGGGATGATTCCGCTTTTGCGAAATGTGTCCGGCTCGGCGACGGCGACGGGCATCATGGTGCTGGGCTTTTCGATGAATATTTTTCTGGATTGGCTTTTCGTCTGGATGTTGGACTGGGGCATTGCGGGCGCGGCGCTCGCGACGGTGCTGGGTCAGGCGGCCGCGGCGGTCTTTGGGGTTGTTTTCTTTTTGCGGAAACTGGCGGTTTTCGGGAAACTGGAGGTGCGGCGTCCTTTTGAGATGGTCGGCAGTGTCATTCGCGTCGCATTGGCGCCTTTCGGCATCACGATGACGCCCATTATTTCCATAGCTGTCACGAATGGTTTTTGCGCGCATTACGGCGGCGCGGAGGCGGTCGCGGTGTATGCGGTCGTCGCGTACGTGACGTGCATGGCGTATTTTATTTTTCAGGGCATCGGCGAAGGGAGTCAGCCGCTCATGAGTCTGTATTTCGGGCGGGGAGAGGCGGAAACGCTCGTCAAAATCCGGCGTCTTGCCTACGGGACGGCCATGGTCTCGGCTCTTGGCTGCGCCGCGCTGCTCTACATGTACGGGGGCGATTTGTTCCGCGTGATGGGCGCGTCCGAACGCATTGCGCTGTGGGGCGAGGAAATCTTCCCGATTTTCCTCCTGGCGTTTCCTTTCATTGCGTACGCGCGCGTCTCGGCGGCGATTTTCTACGCCGTGAAAGAAAATCACGCGGCGCAATGCCTGGCCTACGTGGAGCCGATTTTGATCACGGCGTTTCTGCTGACGCTGCCGGCTTTGGCGGAAACAAGCGCCGTCATGGACAGCGTCTGGTGGAGCATCACAGCGGCCCGCATAGCGACGGCGCTCTTGGCGTTCTGTTTTCTGCGGCGCAGGAAAGGGACGGGGACGTGTGAGAATGGATTTTGTAATTTAGAAAGGGTTTGTGATAAGGCTTGAGAAAGTTTAGTAAGGTTTGAAAGGGCACGAAGGGTTTGAAAAGGCTTGAAAAAGCTTGAAAAGGCTTGAATGTGCTTACCTTTTTGGGGCTTTTCGTTGCTTTATGATAAAAGTTAAAATCGGAATGAAGCAAGCCTTTTCAAGCCGAGGCCAAAGGAAAGCAACAGAAAGGAAGAAAAAGGATCCGTCGCGCCATCAAGCTTTTCAACCCGAGGCAAAAGGGAAGCAACGAAAAGGAAAGAAAAGGATCCGTCGCGCCCTCAAGCATTTTCTACCCACAGACCGAAGACGCCTTGACGAAATGCCCCCTTTCATCGTACTATATAGAAAATCGTAAAGGAGGAAACGACGATGCAAGAGGCAAAAAATTTCTTCGCAAATCTCATTCGGATTCTGAATTTTTTGATGGCGGTGCTCTCATTTTTGATGGTCGCGCGCGCCTCGCTTGCCGGTGAGCGGAAGACACCTCAGGTGGAGACAAAAGAAATCACCATCGGCCATGCCGCCCCGACACCGCTCTACGTAGCCGGCGCAGTCCTCTCCCTCGCAGGTTTCGTCCTGCTCGCGGTCTATCTGTGGCGGCTGTATAAAGGAAAATAAAAATTTTGTTTTGCAAAACTCTCCATTTTGAAATATTCAAGATGGAGAGTTTTTTATTTACGCCTTCCGGCGTGAGACATTTTCGTTTTTTTGTACGGTATTCCTTACAGCACTTCATTTTCTTTTTTTCCAGTAAAGAAAGAAAACTGGCGGGTGAGGCCTTTTCGGCTGAAGAGATTTTACATTAAAAGAGAAAGAAACAACCACTTGTGCAAAATTTGCTACCGTTTGGCATTGCCATGCTAACGTCACCGATACGTGAAACTTTTGCCTTCTTGTATGGTACGGCTCACGCAAGGCTGCAAGATGAGTTTGTCTGCTTTTTTATAGCTAGTGAAGCGTCACCGCTAACATCTAACATCTAACAGCTAAAAACTGATAACTATCTCGCGTCTGACAAATAAGCCAAGAAATTCTGATGTCTGACGTCTGATTGTCTGATGTCTTTGCCGCTATGATTGCACAGCGTCGTTTCCTCTCATACCATCATTTCTTTTGACCGAAATTTTACACGCGTATCGTATGCTTTCTTTGGCGGGAGATAGTATAATGAATATATAAAAGAATTTTCACGGAGAACGCCGGCGCGGCGGCGGGGAGGATTTTATGGGAGCGGATAGGCATATTTACGGGATCATTCACATCGGCTCGATGTCGCTTTCTTTGCGCATTGTGAGATACGGTGGCGTGAATGACATACAAGTCTTGGAAGAGGTGCGCAAGGAAGTTTCCTTCGGCGAGGAAGCGTTTGTGAATAAGTACTTGTCTTTCGCGTCTATTCGGCGGCTCTGCGATATGCTCTCGGGGCTCAAGCAGTTGCTGGCGGATTACGATGTCAAGGAGTACGCGGTCTACGCGACGGCGGTCTTCCGTGAGGCGAAAAATCGGCGGGCGATTCTCGATCTGATTCGCGTGAATACGGGTTTCACCGTCGAAGTGATTGATATGCCGCAGGAAATTTATTTCAAGCATTTCACTTTGCAATACAAATTGCATTTGTACGACAAGGCGCATCCCGGCGCGCTCGGCTCGAATTTCCTTTTCGTCGACATTACGTCGGGCTGTCTCGGGCTCACGCTTTGGGAGCAGGGCGCGCTGAAATACCAGCAAAATGTGCACATGGGGACGCTGCGTCTTTTGGAAACGTTCAAGCTGAACCAGCGGCATTCGCGCGATTTCCCGCAGGCGATGCAAGAGTATGTGCATTCGATCATGATGCCGCTCTGGGACGCGATTCGGCAGTATCACCCGCAATGTCTCGTGATGAGCGGGCACGAGGCGCGCATGATCGCGACGCTGCTCGGCATGGACATGGGGAAACGGGGATTTCTGGAAATTCGGCCGTCCGATTTCCGTCCGATTTACGAAAAGACGGTGACGATGCCGCCCTCGCTCCTCATGCGCAAATTCGGGCTGAACGAGCAGAGCGCGGAGGCGGTGCTTCCGACGGCGTATATATATAAGGAAATATTAGATCATGTGTCGGCGACCCGCGTCGTCATGATGGGGACGACTTTTATCGAGGCGGCGGCGGCTTTTTACGGCGCGAAACGGACGGAGGCGCCCGCGCTTCTTTGGATGAGGCACCAAAATTTGGAGCTGACGCGCTCGATTGCGGCGCGCTACTATTACGAGCCGGCGCACGCCGCGGCGATGGAAACTTTCGCGCATACCGTGATTGAAGCGTTTTGCTCGATTAATGGGCTTGGTGAGCGCGACGAATTTTTGCTCCGCATGGCGATCATTCTCTGTCAGGTCGGGAAATATGTGAATCTCTTGGGTCGCAGCGCGCAGGCGTGCCAGATTGTGAAGGGCATCGATATTTTCGGCCTGTCCGACCGGGAAAAAGACATCGTGGCCTGCATCGTTTTCTACGATCACAGCCGCACGCCTTCGGACGACGACGAGCCTTTCGCCGTTTTGGCGGAATCGGCGAAGATGACCGTCCTGAAGCTCATTGCGATTTTCCGCATCGTCCGCGCCATGGACATCGGCCGAAAGCAGAAGCTCAGAAACGTGACGGCGTCACTTTCGGAAGACGGCCTTACCGTTTCCTACGACAGCGATGAAAATACGGCGCTCGAATCGTGGATTTTTGAAAAGGAAACAGAATTTTTCCGCAATGTCTTCGGCATCGATGCGGAACTTGTGAGAAGATAAGAGGGGACATATGGGACAGCGTTATATTTTGAATCGGGAGCTTTCGTGGCTCGCTTTCAATCGCCGCGTCTTGGAAGAAGCGGTGGATCCGAACAATCCGCTTTTGGAGAAATTAAATTTCTTGGCAATCACCAGCTCGAATTTGGATGAATTTTTCATGGTGCGCGTGGCGGGATTGAAACACCAGCAGGAGCGCGACGCGGAGCAGCGGGACAATGCGAATATGACGGCGGACGAGCAGCTGTCGGCGATTTCGGAGAAGACGCACGCGCTGGTCTCGCGGCAGTATCAATATCTCAAAGGGATTTTGGCCGATTTGGACCGCGAGGGGCTGCGTTTCATCGATCCGTCGGAAGCGGGGGAGGCGCAGCTCCGTTGGCTCACCGAATATTTCGAGCGGGAAATTTTCCCCGTCGTGACGCCGATGGCGGTGGATTCGTCGCATCCGTTTCCTTTCTTGGCGTCGAAAAGTCTCAATGTGGCGCTGCTTTTGGAGAAGAATGAGAAGGGCGAGGAGGTCGACGAGGACGATGTCGACGTGAAGACGGCGATTGTCCCCGTGCCGTCCGTCTTGCCGCGGATTATCGCGCTGCCGCAGGAGAAAACGCATCCGGGGAAACGGGAATTCGTGCTCTTGGAAAATGTCATCCGGCATTTCGGCGACCGTTTCTTCATCGGCTACGATTTGCTGGAAGCGGGCGCCTTTCGGATCACGCGCGACGCGGATTTGGAGCTGGACGAAGAGGACGCGCAAAGTCTCGTCGCCGAGGTGGAGCGGCAGCTGAAGAAACGGAAAAAAGGGGACGCGGTGCGGCTGGAATACGCGGCCGGCGCGAGCCGTTTCCTGCTTCGTTTCATGGCGAGTCTCACGAATTTGGAAAAGGAAGATTTGTACGCGATTGACGGGCCGATTGATCTCACGGTGTATTTCTCTTTCTGCGGGCTGAAGGGCTACGAGCGCTTGCATTATCCGGAGGCGCATCCGCATTTGCCGCAGAGTCAGCTCGCGCTGGGCGATGGAAATATTTTTGAAATGATTCGGCAAAATGATTTGCTCATTCATTTGCCGTATGAATCTTTTGACGCGTCCGTCGTGAAATTTGTCTCCGAAGCGGCGCGGGATCCGGCGGTCCTGGCCATTAAGCAGACGTTGTACCGCGTGTCTTCGTCGTCGCCGATCATTCAAGCGCTGGAGTACGCGGCGCAGAATGGGAAACAGGTGACGGTGCTGATGGAAGTGAAGGCGCGTTTCGACGAGGCGAACAATATCCGCATGGCGCGGCGTCTCGAAAAAGCAGGCGCGCACGTGATTTACGGTCTCGTGGGTTTGAAGACGCATTCGAAATGCACGCTCGTGATTCGGCGCGAAAAAGACGGCATCCGCCGCTATGTCCACGTCGCGACGGGCAATTACAACGCGTCGACGGCCAAGCTCTACACGGATTTGGGCATTTTGACCTGCAATGATTTCTTCGGCGCTGATGCGTCCGCTTTCTTCAATTTGCTCTCCGGCTATTCGGACCCGCCGATGTGGAATTCTTTCATTGTCGCGCCCCTGAATTTGCGGCGGCGTTGCACGGAATTTATCGAGCGCGAAATCCGCCACGCGAAGAATGGGGAAGACGCGCACATGATTGCGAAGATGAATTCGCTCTTGGATAAGGAAATCATCGAGAAACTCTACGAAGCGTCGCAAGCGGGCGTGAAAATCGAGCTGATTGTGCGCGGGATTTGTGTCTTGATTCCCGGCATCCCGGGCCTCTCGGAGAATATCACGGTCCGCAGCATCGTCGGTCGTTTCCTGGAACACAGCCGCGTCTTCTGGTTTGCAAATGGCGGGCGCGAGGAGCTCTACATCGGGAGCGCGGACTGGATGCCGCGAAATCTGAATGACCGCGTGGAGCTCATGGTGCCGGTGGAAGACCCGGTGCTGCGCGCCAGAATCAAGGAAATGGTGGACACGGAGCTTTCGGATAATCAGAAAGCGCACCGCATGCAGCCGGACGGTTCCTGGAAAAAAGAAATCGCGTCGGAAAACAAAATCAACGCGCAGGAAATTTTCCAGCACGCGGCGGAAGAACGCGACAAAGCCGGACATATGACGCTTCATCAAAAAATGGAGCCGTATGTACCAGTCAAAAGCTGAATGCAAGCAGAACTTTTTGTTCTGATAGAAATGAATCGAAATTTTGGAAACGCAGCGAACGAAAAAAGGTCGCTGCGTTTTTGCGTGGCGGCGCGGCGCTGTTTTCCAATACATTCGATGAGAGGCGGTCCATGCTTCACCGTCCGATCAATGTGGACAAAAATTTTTCCTTTCGCGCCGTCCCGCCCGCGCGTCATTCTTTCGGAAGTGGTAAAAAAATGATAATTATCTGGATTTTTACAGAAGAAATTTCCCGTTTTTTCGAAAAACAATTTCAAAAGTGGGACTTTGTAAAAATTTCATTAAAATCTTTGCCGCGTTTTTTCCGAAAGAGGAGAACAGAGAAATCGAAAATAAAAAAATGACAGAAAATAAAAGCGGAAAAAAGAAACACATCGAATTTTTTTGATAGTCAAAATACAGCGTAAATAGGAGAAATTTTGAAAAATAATTTTTGAATACGTTTCACGAGAAGTTGTATTTGTTTCTTGTGTGCGAACATAGTTCACAAAGTAAGAAATAAAAAAGGATGAAACTAAGCCATTCATGATAATTTTGATGTATGTCATTTTTTGCCAAAATTGAAATAAAGATATCGGTGAGAAAATGAAATGCACTGTATCACCGTCTGTTTCCTCTGTGTATTGTATTGTAAACAAACAGTGATTTGACAAAAATTCTCCTTGTGGTAGAATTTCCTGCGTGAGAGGTGATACAGTGAAAAACAAAAAATTTCAACCCAATCTGTTTTCGTTTTTATTTTTGGGAATGGTCGTGGCGTCGGCCGTTTCCTTTACCGTCTTCGGCATGGGAAAAATGCCGAACCATTTGTACCCGGAAGAGGAAGACGCTCTCCGTTTTACCACACGAAAAGTCACGCATTACGAATCCGTGCCGATGAAATTTCTGAAATGGTACGATCCGGCGCTTTCCGCCGAGAAGGAAGAGCTGATTTATGACGGGACGGCCGGAAGGGAATTGGTCACCGTCGAAGAATTTGTTTCCGATGGCATCGTCATTCATTCCCGCGAAGTTTCCCGGAAATTGGTGCAAGAAGGGACGCCCGGCGCCAAACGCATCGGCAAGCACGAGGACACGATTGGCACGGTCTATCGCATGGAAGCCACGGCCTACCATCCCAGTGACGGAGACGGCCTCGGCATCACGGCGACAGGCACCCAAGCCGGCTACGGGACAGTCGCCGTCGATCCCGAAGTCATCGAGCTCGGCTCCTCCGTCTACGTCCCGGGCTACGGCATGGCCGTCGCAGCAGACACCGGCGGCGCGATTATAGGAAACCGCATTGATCTCTGCATGGAAACCTTCGACGAATGCTGGGATTTCGGACGGCGTGACATCGATGTCTTTGTGCCGGGGAAATAATAAAATTTGGGTCTTTCTGAATGGAAGGACTCTTTTTTCGTGCTGGGATGGTTAGGGAAGAGGGAAGAGAGAAGAGGGAAGAGAGGCCCGGCTTTTTCGTGATTTTCTTTTGTGGCAGGCGGATGGAAAGTGCACAGTGCACAGGTTGGAGTGATTGGCTTTTTTTGTCAGGCGTGAGATAGCTTGGAGCGGCGAGCTTGGAGCCGGGAGCTTGAAAGCGGTGTCGTTTCGCGACATTTTTTTATTGCGCCTTCGGCGACCCATCATCCGCCTCCTCCGGAGGCACCTTCCTCCAAAGGAAGGCTTGGGCAGTGGCGGCCTCCGGCCGCATTTGTTTTTATAAAAATCGCGCGAATCGTCTCCGCTTTTATCTGACGTCTGATGTCTGACTGTCTGATGTCTCTACTCCGCCTGGCAAAAAGTTGTTTCCGCTGTAAGGGGGCCCGCCTGTGCAAAATTCGCCGGTTCCGCGCCGACATTGTCGAAAACACAAAGAAGCACCGGGGCGCCGACGCGTCTCGCAGCCTTAAGTGGCAAG
>CAVHDO010000056.1:0-9616 GCA_963634795.1 Oscillospiraceae bacterium | reverse complement strand
ATTTTTGCGATTGTTCTCTCGAATCGATTCGCGTTGCTCTTTTTTATCTTCCGCGAGCACGCGCATGAATTCGGAAACGGCGATGCGATAGGCGCCGTTTCCCAGAATTTGATTTTGCACGGAGCCATCGGAGGAGACGACGTAAATGTCGCGATACTCGCCTCGCCTTCGATAGGATTCTTTTTCAATGTAGCTGTCTGCCGTCATGCGATTCGGCGTGAAAACTTCCGTCAGAAACGGCACCGTCTTTATTTCCCGCGGCACATTCGACGGACTTTTTCCATCATATACGACGACGATTTCAATCTCTCGATGCGCACCGAAATCCAGCAGAAAATCATTCAGTATGTTTCGCGCGGTTTCCAAATCTTTCGTTTCAAATACCGACGGCTCCTGAAAAATCACGTTATAGCCGTCGATGAAATACAAATCTTTCATATCATCCTCGTTGCTTGGCGGCTTCGAAGAGGAGGAGGGCGGCGGCGACGGAGACATTGAGGGATTCGGTGCGACCTTTCATGGGGATACGCACGCAAAAATCGCAGGTCTTTCTTGTGAGCGGACTCATGCCTTTCCCTTCGGCGCCCATGACGATGACGAGCGGGCCTTTGAGGTTCGCTTCAAAATAATTCGACTCGCCGTCCATGGCCGTCCCGACGACCCAGAAGCCTTTTTCTTTGAGCGTCTCGAGCGTCTGCCGGATATTTCCGATGCGACACACGGGGAGATACGCACACGCGCCCGCTGCCGTTTTCATGGTCGCGTAAGTCACTTTCGCGCTCCGATGCTCTGGGATGAGAACGGCCGCCGCGCCCGCGCATTCCGCCGTGCGAATGATGGCGCCCAAATTGCGTACGTCTTCGACGCCGTCGAGCAGAATGAGAAACGAATCGCGCCCTTCCCATTCGGCGAGCACGTCGTCCAAATCGTGATATGTGTACGGCAAAATTTCCGCGACGGCTCCCTGATGCCGCAGCTCCGGCACCATCGCATCCAGCGCGGCTCCGTCCGTTTCCTCGACCGCGACGCCGTGTTCTTTGGCCAAGGAAACAATCTCGCGCAGCCGCTCGTCCCACGCGCCTTTTTTCACGAAGAGCCGCGTCGCCAAATTCGCCGCGATGGCTTCCGCCGCCGCGTTTCGTCCGCCGAGATAGCGTTCCTCATCCCGCGGGGCGCTTTTTTTGTGCGCCGGAAAATTTTTTCTTCTCTCGTCCTTCTTCATTTCATTCATCCAAAATATTTTTGATTAGCTTTCAAATTCTTCGGACAGGAAACGGAGCGCCCGGCCCAGCAGAAATTGCAACCGTTCTTCCTGCCCGGAGAGATACAAATAGCCCAAGATGGCCTCGAATGCCGTCGATTCGCGATACTCGGCGACGGAGGCCGATTTCGGCACGTTGGAGTGCGTATTTCTCCCGCGCTTGGCCACTTTGCTCTCTCTTTCATTCAGGAGCGGTGACAGTTCGTACAAAATCCGCGCCTGCCATTTCGCCGAGACCATGTCCGAGGCGAGCGCGTGCAGGATTTGTACCTGATAAATGCCCGTCCCGATCAGCCGATCACGGATGTAGAGCGACCAGCAGACGTCGCCCATGTACGCAAGTGTCAGCGCGTCGGCGGCAAATATTTCCTGCTCCGAGACTTCTTTTGACGGCGCGGCAAATTTCTGCGCCATTTGTTTCTTCAAAAATTGGACTCTCTTAAACTCCACTCTTTTTCCACCTGGCTCCCGTCGGCGAATCTTCGATCACGATGCCCAGATCCGCGAGTCGGTCGCGAATGCTGTCCGCCATTTGGTACTGCTTGGCCGCCCGCGCTTCTTCGCGCACCGCCAAAATCACGTCCATCAATTTCGCGAAATCTTCGTCGTCCGCCGCGTTCTGTTTCCGGCTCCACGCCGCATCCAAAATGCCCAAAATGCCTGTGATGGTCTTCATATTGTCCATGGCTTTGGCAATCGCGGCGCTGTCGATCCCGACTTCTCCTGCCGTGACCGCCGTGTAATAAATATTGACGGCCTTCGCCAAATCGAAAACGGTCGACGCCGCAAGGCCCGTGTTGAAATCGTCATCCATCGCGGCTTTGAAATCCGAAAGCGCCGTATCGGCCGCCTCCGACAGAGCGCGCGATGCCTCCGAGGCTTCCGTGCCTTCTTTTTCGGCCAGCTCCCGCAAGCGCGCCACGACTTCGGAGAGCCGCGCCATATTCGTTTCCGCTTCTTCGAGCCGGTCGTCCGAAAAGTCCAGCGGGCTCCGATAATGCGTCGAGAGCAGGAAGAAACGAAGCGCCTCGCCGCTGTATTTCTCCAAAACGTCTTTGACCAAGAAGAAATTATTCAGCGATTTCGACATTTTTTCCGAATTGATGGTGATGAACCCATTGTGCAGCCAGTAATGGACGAATTTCTTCCCCGTCGCGCCTTCGGATTGCGCGATTTCATTCTCGTGATGCGGGAAAATCAAATCGCTGCCGCCGCCGTGGAAATCAAAGGTGTCGCCCAGATAATGCCGCGACATCGCCGAGCATTCGATGTGCCAGCCCGGCCGCCCCGGTCCCCACGGGCTGTCCCACGCCGGTTCGCCCGGTTTCGCCGCTTTCCAGACGGCAAAATCGCCGGGGTTCCGTTTCTCGTCATTCACCTCGATGCGCGCGCCGGCGAGCATATCTTCTATTTTGCGCCCGGACAGTTTCCCGTACTCCGGAAAGGTGGAAATATCGTAATACACGTCGCCGCCCAAAACGTACGCGTGACCTTTTTCGATCAGCGTCTCGACCATGGCGATGATGTCGTCCATGTGATCGGAGACTCGCGGATACTTGTCCACGCGCCGCACGCCGAGCGCATCAATGACTTTGAAATACCACTCGATGTAGCGGTCGGAAATGACTTTCCACGTCGTGCCTTCCGCGTTTGCCTTGTTGATAATCTTGTCGTCCACGTCCGTGAAATTTTGAATGAGCGTCACCTTGTAGCCGATATACTGCAAATAGCGACGAATCACGTCCCAAGTCACCGCCGGGCGCGCGTTTCCGATATGCGGATGGTTGTACGGCGTCACCCCGCACACGTAAATTTTCACTTCCCCCGGCGTGACCGGCACGAAGACGGATTTTTCCCGCGTCATCGTATTGTACACTCTGATTTCTTCCATTTTCATCCTCCGTTTTGAAAATTCAAACAAAAAACCACCGCCTACAGAGACGGTGGCCCGCTATTCCACTCTGCGCAGCCGAAGCTGCCCCACCTCGTATCGTGAGGCGCACGGAAGAAACTACTCGGCCGAAGCCTTTCCCTTCTTCTGCTCACAAAGGCACTTCATCTCGCCCTTCCCAATCGGTCGCACCCACCCCGATCTCTCTTAAAGGAAAAAACGAAACTACTCGTTTGCTCATCGCATGAAATATAAGCACAAACAGCTGACCTGGTCTTCGACCCCACACCCGCCTGCTGGAGCTTTGGCTACCCGGCACTCGCCTCTCACGACTCACCCTCTCGGATCGTATCCGGCAGGACTTACTTCTAAACCGCACCGTGCTCAGAAATCTTTGATTTCCTTACGTGGATCGTTTCGCCTGCGACTGGCTTCGATTTTCAACCACAGACCTGTGTGCTTTTACGCATTATAGAAAAAAAACATATATCCGTCAAGTGATGATAAATGAATCCGCCGAACCTTTTTACTCTTTCTCAAGTTCTTTCAGCAATGCTTCCGCTTCGGCGCGTGCCGCTTCTTCTCGCTTGGGATCGTCTTCGATTATAAGCGTCACCGCCGCGCCTTCGTGGGCATTTGGAATCCATTCTCGCGGCACGATGGCTTCTCGGTCTTCTTCATCCGTCAATACGATTTTATTTTCTTCGATGCGATCAATAAAAGTTTCAACTTTCATGCTGAATCCCCCGTTTCCTTACCGCTGTTTTTGAATTTGAAAATCGCCGCTGCCCATCGTCGTCACAGTGACGGTGCCGTCGCGGTCCGTGCGGAAAATTTCCACCTTGTTTTTCTCCAGCGTTTTCAATGTCTTCGCATGGGGATGACCGTAGCTGTTTCCGGCGGCAACGGAAATGATGCCGATTTTCGGCGCGACGGCTTTGATAAAGGCCGGAGAGGAGCTGGTGCGCGAGCCGTGGTGACCGACTTTGAGAACGTCGCATTTCACCGGAGCGCCGGAATCCAGAATGGTTTTCTCTTCCTCTTTTTCCGCGTCGCCGGTAAACATCATGGCAAAGTTTCCGTAGACAAGGCGCCCCGCGACGGAATTGTTATTCAAATCCGCTTCACCCCGCTCGTTTTTCAAAATTTTAGTCGGCGCGAGCACTTCAAAATTCACGCCGTCGAAAAGCGGAATCGTGTCACCGGCACCCGCTTTGTGATAGCGGATGTTTTTCGCCTTGATGTTTTTCAAATAGGTGCGATACGTGTTCGTGGTCGTCGGGACGCCGTCGTCGTAAATGTCCTCAATCTCCGCCGTCTGAAAAACCGCGAGCATCCCGCCCAGATGATCGGCGTGCGGATGCGTCACGATGACTTTGCTCAAAGTGGAAACGCCGCATTGTTTCAAATATTCTTTCATTTGCGGACGGTGGTCGACGTCGCCGCTGTCGATGAGCACCCATTTCCCGTCTTTGGAAATAAGCGTCGCGTCGCCCTGCCCGATATCCAAGACGTGAATAGCAAGTTCTCCGCCGCCGGTTTCTCCCGCCGCTTTCGTCTCTTCGCCGCAGCCGGTGAGTCCCATCGCCGCTGCCGCAAGCAGAAATCCGGCCGCCAGCCGTTTCCAAAATGATTTCATTTTTTTACTCCTTTTCCATCAGCGCCCGCGCCTCGGGAAGTTTCCGCGCCAAATCGCCGGCCGTGAATCCAATCGGCGTCGTTTTCGCCAGCAAATCACCGGCGAGACCATGCCAATACACGCCGACATACGCCGCGTCCATAATAAACACCCCTTGCCCGGCGAGCGCCGCAATGATGCCGGAGAGCGTATCGCCCATGCCGCCTGTCGCCATTCCCGGATTGCCGGTACTGTTTACAAACGCCGTCCCAACAAAATCCGCAGTCACCGTCGGCGCACCTTTCAGAACCAAAGTCATGCCCGTTTCTTTCGCAAAGGAAATCGCGACATCAATCCGCTTTTCTTCTATTTCCTCCGGCGAAAGACCGGAAAGGAGGGAAAATTCTCCCACATGCGGCGTCAACACAAATTGTCCCAAAAGCGTCGAAAGATCGATGTGCCGCATGGCGATCGCATAGAGCGCATCCGCATCCACCACGGTCGGCTTCGTAAGTTCCATGAATTTCGGCAGCAACGCCGCGACGAAATCCTGCGTTTCCTCCGCGCGCGAAAGTCCCGGACCGATGACAACGGCATCGTAAGCCTCGATGGCTTTTTCCACCGTTTCCAAATCCTCCGGCGAAAACGCATCACCGGCCGCCACGCCGCGCACCATCACTTCCGGAATGCGCCCGGCCAAAGACTGCGCCACCGATTTCGTCGTCAAGAGCTCGACTTTTCCGGCGCCCGCATACAGCGCTCCCTGCGCCGCCAAAAGTCCCGCGCCCGCCATATCCGCCGAGCCCGCAATGATGCCGACAAATCCGTTCTCCCCTTTGTGCGCCCGGCGATCCCGCTCCGGAAGCTTATGCGCTATCCTCTCTCGATCTACAAAGAAAACCGCTTTCTTTCGTCCTCTTTTCTCCGGAAGGCCAATGTCTGAAAACGCGATATCTCCGCAAAATTCAGCCGCCGGCGAAAGCACGTGCGCTCGCTTCAATCCGCCCAATGCGACTGTCACATCCGCCTGCACCGTCGAGCCCGAAACGGCTCCCGTATCCGCGATGACACCGCTCGGCACATCGATGGAAACCAAAAGTCCGGGGGCACCATTCATCATTTCAATCAATTTCGCCTTCTCGGTACTGGGGGAGCCCGAAAGTCCTGTCCCAATCAAAGCGTCCACGACGACATCCGCATCGGAAATATGCGGCAGCGCCTCGTCCGCTTTCTGTATGACAGTCACAGAAACCCACACGAAATCCAAACCTTGAAAATAAACGCTCGCCGCGCCTTTGAGTCGCTCCGGATCTCCCAAAAGAAGGACATGCACATAAGCGCCCGCGTTGCACAGCGCGCGAGCGCATACAAAACCGTCGCCGCCGTTATTTCCCGTCCCGCACACGATGACTGCCCGAAACGGTCGCTCTTTCACCCGAGACAAAATTTCTCTCGCCACCGCCCTACCGGCCGATTCCATGAGCGTTGCTTGCGAAAGACCGATATATTCTTCCGCAAAAGTCTCCCACCGTTGCATATCCTTAACCGTTACAATTTGCATAATTTCCTCCCATGACCACGACCGCCGCCGCCATACCTTTTTCATGTGTCAGCGACAAGGAAATATCCGTCACACCCAGCGCCGCCGCTTTTTTTGCGAGCATCCCCGACAAGATGAGACGCGGCGCGCCGGATGCAGTAAAAGAAACCGAAGCGTCCCGCCAAGAAACGCCGCCGGTAAATCCTGAGCCCAAAGCTTTCACCGCCGCTTCCCGCGCTGCCCAAAAAGCCGCGTACGACGCCGCCGCGCCGCGCCCCCGCTTCTGGGCATGCGAAAGCTCCTCCTCCGTGAAAATGCGAAGAAGGCGCCGAGGAAATCTTTCCGAAATCCGCGCAAAGCGATCGATTTCGCATAAGTCCAGACCGATGAGAAGCATAGAACCTCCGGGGAACAGTTAGCAGTGAGAAGTTAGCAGTGAGAAGTTCAGGTGCGCGGCCTCCGGCCGCATTTTATAAAAATCGCGCGAAGCGCTTCCTCTTTCCGCTCCAAGCTCCAAGCTCCCCGCTCACAGCTTATTCAAATTCAAAAACGATTTTACAGAAAGATCCACGCCAATGCACCCGCGGAAATAAGAGGCAGGGCGAAGAGGCCCAGCGTCACACCGAGGCAGCCTTTTTCCGGGTTGTTGGCAATCCAGCGGTCGGCGATATGCTTCATCGCTTTGTACTCCGTCAGCATCGCGCGATAAATTCTCCACAGCTCGCGGCAATCCGCTTCCGTCATTTTCGTCGTCGCCGCCGATTTTTCTTTTTCCGCCGCCTCACGAAGCGCTTCCTCGCTCTGCGCCGCTTCCTCCGCCGCGTCCGCCGCTTCGGCACGCGCCATGAGCTCTTTCAAGGGCAATTCTTCTTCTGCTTCCTGCGCCGCCGTTTCCTCCGGCGTTTCCTCTTTCGTCTCCGCCGACTGCTCCGCTTCATCCACCGCGGCCAAGAGCGCCGCCTTCAGCTGCTCCATGTACGTATCGTATTCGCAAATCGCCGCATTCCACACATTTCTTTCAATTTTGCGCCGATAATCGTACATCGTCCCGGACGTCGCCTGCTGAAACAAATATCCCGTCCGATCCAATTTCACAAAAATCGCGCCGACATCTTTTTTCCCGCGAAACCGGACGCGCCCCTCCTTCGCCAAAACCGTGAACGCCTCCAAATGTTCCAAAAGTTCGCCCACCGGCCCCGACGTCATCTTTTTTGTCAGCATATATTTTCCCTTTTCAAAAATACGTTTCAAAAAATATTTCCTTCATTATAATAGATTTTTCCGAATAATAAAAGAAACGTAAGACAAAAGCACTGCGACTCCTTTCCGTTTCCGGTCGGGGCGGCGAAAATTTTTTTGACAAAGCAAAATCCATCTGCTATAATGTTTTTCGTTATCGGGGCATAGCGCAGTTTGGTAGCGCACTTGGTTCGGGACCAAGGGGTCGCAGGTTCAAATCCTGCTGCTCCGACCATTTTTGCGGGTGTAGCTCAATGGTAGAGCGCCAGCCTTCCAAGCTGGTTACGAGGGTTCGATTCCCTTCACCCGCTCCAAAAGACAGCCGATGGGCTGTTTTTTTTGTTTCTTCCGAAAAATGAAAGAAACAGAATTCCGTGCTCAAAATTTCTTGCAAGAAACGGAAAAGCGTGATAGAATACTTTGGTATGAATGACAAAAAGACGGGAGGTGAAACCATTGCCGCAGATTAAATCCAATATCAAGACGATGAAAAAAGACGCAGCGAGACATGCAGTCAATTCTGCCACCAAATCGAAAATCCACACCGCTGTGAAAAAAGCTGTCGCCGCCGCGAACACGGACGCCAAAGACGAAGCTCTCCGCGCCGCGCAAAGCGTGATCGACACAGCCGCACAGAAAGGTGTTCTCCATAAGAATACCGCTGCTCGTAAAAAATCCCGTCTGAATGCACGTGTCAATGCCGCAATCGCTGCCGAAAAGGCCGCGGAATTGAAGGCGGAAGCCGAAGCAGCCAAGGAAGCCAAGAAAGAGGCTTACAAGGAACAGCTCGAAGAACAACAGGAAGAAAAAGAATAATTTTTCTTGCCAAGCAAAACGACCGCAAAGGAAATCATTTCCATTGCGGTCGTTTTTTATTGCGCCAAAGCAAGGAGCCCGGAGCCAGGAGCCGGGAGCGACGAGCTTGAAGCGCGTCGTCTCATAGAGGTCAAGACGTCAGACATCAGACGGTCAGACTTCAGAGCGCGATTGGCTTTTTTGTCAGGCGCGAGAAGCTTGGAGCCGCGAGCCGGGAGCTTAAAAGCGGAAGCGCTTCGCGCGATTTATTATAAAATGCGGCCGGAGGCCGCCACCGATTTAGCCTTCCTTTGGAGGAAGGTGGCGCGAAGCGCCGGATGATGGGACGCCGAAGGCGCAATATAAAAATGTCGCGAAGCGACACCGCTAAAATCTGACGTCTGATGTCTGACTATCTGACGTCTTGATATCTTTGTGCGCTCCAAGCTCCCGGCTCACGGCTCCAAGCTGTTCCCGCTGTAAGGAGGCCCGCCTGTGCAAAACTCGCCGAGGTCCGCGCCAATAAAAGTTAGCAATGAGTAGTGAGCAGTGAGCAGTACAGGTACGCGCTTCGCGCATTTTTTTATACAGCGAGAACTACAAACGCCGCAAAAGCCAAACAAGAAACAGCTGAGCCAACTGCTAATTGCTAACTGCTAACTGCTAACTGCTAATTGTCTTGCCCTGGCGGCGGTTTCTTTCTCTTGCAGGGTGAGACCTCTTCGGCCGTTATCCGAGGGGCTCATAGGAATTTTTTCCGAGGCAAGGAAAGCGGTGGCGAGCATAGCGAGCCTATGTAAGCCGCCGCTTGACGCAGCATCGGGAAAAATTCCGAGCCCCTCGGATTCTTCGGCCGAAGAGGCCTCACCCGTCAGTTCTCTTTCTTCCCCGGGGAAGAAAGAGAATGAAGTGCTGTAAAGAGTTCCGGCGGCACGCGCCGAAAATGCCACGCGGCGCAAGCCGCATTTTGCACAGCAAAATCACCCGCGCCGCGAAACTTTCGCAAGAAATTATGCACCTACGGCGCATTCTATCTCCCGGTCCTTCGGACCACCCTCTTTCAAAAGAGGGCTAACAGGAACGCGCCACGCGCAAACTTAATAGAAAAGAGCTGCATAGAAAATGCGAAATCATTTTCTATGCAGCTCTTTTATTTGGAAATATTCGGATTCCATCGCCACGGAATCCGAATATTTCCTCAAACCTCCACAGCCCGGCGCGCGGCGCGCAAATTTTCTTCCGGGCATTCCTGATCCGTCACGCAGCCGGGAC
>CAVHDO010000055.1:0-9617 GCA_963634795.1 Oscillospiraceae bacterium | reverse complement strand
AGGGAATCAAAGGAAAGGGTGAGAAAGCGTCGTGACGACATCAAGCCTTATCAAGCCTTGAGCACTAATCCAAAGAAAGAAAATGACTCAAAATTTAGTTTCCTTTTTCACGAGCAAATAATCAGTGCGAGGAAGACAAGATCTTCATCGCCAATCGTCTCCATTCCGTGGCTGTGGCCGTCGGCGCAGAACGTGACGTCACCCGCGCCGACTTCGCGCACCTTTCCGTCTTCGGTGTAGCGGCCGCGCCCTGAGAGGATGTAGTAACACTCGCCGTCGCCCGTGTGCATGTGGACGCCGAGCGAGCAACCCGCCGGGATCGTGACGCGGGCAAAGAGGCGGCATTTGTCTTTCATTTCCGCCTCCGTCAGCAGCGGCAACACGACGATGTGTCCCTTCCCGCCGGCGGCGTTTTGACGAATGATCGGTTCTTGCTGTTCCATAAAAATGTCTCCTTTCTTGCCAAATGAAATAAAAACAAGTACAATAACAGTATGAAGGAAAAGAAAATTTCTTCATAGGTGGAATTGTAAGTAGGAAGGAAATCAGAAAATCTTCTTATTGTATCGGAGGGGATGGAGATGGGATATACTCCGTTATACAAACTGTTTCATCAAGACGAAACGACGTGGAAGGCGACCTATCAAGCATTGTATCATGCGCCGACTGCCAAACATCTTTCGTTTTCCGTCTCGTGGCCGTCGACGCAGGCAGAGTCGCTGTCGGTTTTCTTTGGCTACACGGAAGACATCGTCTGCTGCCTGCAGGATATTTGGCGGGCGTATGCGACGCTCGTGGTGCTTTTGGAAACATTGCCACAGGTTGCGATTGAGCAATTTTTGCGGGAAAGCATGGCGGAGGAAATTAAGGCCAGCTGTGACATCGAAGGCGTGCAAAGTACGCGGAAAGAAATTGGGCTTGCGATGTACGAGCAGAAGAATCCCAAGAGAGCCGCTTCCGTTCGTCTTTGGGGCATCGTCAATAAGTACACGAAGCTTTTGAAAAAAGAAGAAATTCCTCTGGAAAACTGTCGGGATTTGCGGACATTTTACGATGAATTTATTTTGCGAGAAATTGAGCAGGACGATCCGAATTTGGCGCCGGACGGCGTCTTGTTTCGGAAAGAATCAGTGGACGTCGTGTCGCCGACGGGGAAGGTCCTGCACCGCGGCCTGTATCCGGAGGAGAAAATCACGGCCTGCATGGAGAGTGCGCTGGCGACGCTGCGGGATGAGACGATGCCGGAACTCGTGCGCCTCGCTGTTTTTCACTATTTTTTCGGATACATTCACCCGTTTTATGACGGAAACGGACGGACGGCGCGTTTCATCACTTCGTATTTTTTGGCGAAATGGTTTCACGCCATCATGGGAGTCCGGCTGTCGCTTTCCATCAAGAAATCGCAAAAGGCGTATTACAAATTGTTTGAGAATACGAATTCTTACGGAAACCGGGGCGATTTGACGCCATTCATTTTGGGCTTTTTGCAGCTGATTCGGCAAAGCCTGTACGATGTGAATGCTCTTTTGCAGGAAAAGAAGGCGCTTTTGGAAATGCTTTCTGCACGAATTTCCGCCGCCATTCCCAAAGAGGGAGACGTCGCCGTCTACTCTATTTTACTCCAGGCCGGGCTTTTTTCACAAGTCGGCTTATCCGTGGAGGAAATTGCCGAAGCGCTGGGGTTGACGACGCGGTCGGTCAAAGCGCGGCTCGCGAAATATCCGAAGGAACACATTCTTGTCGACCGTTCGAATCGGGCGTATTTGTACGCATTGAATTGGAAACTGTTTTTGTAAGCGCGGAAACGGCGGAGGTTTGGTATGGGGAAACGGATGGGGATCGACGCGTTGCTTACGGCGTCGCTCCTGCTTTTGATGAGTTTTCGGCTGTTCGGCCGGGTGGCGCATGAATGGCTCGGGCTTATATTTTTGGGACTTTTTGTGTGGCATCACGCGATCAATCGTCATTTTTTCACCGGGCTTTTCCGCGGGCGCTATGATGCGGCGCGCGTCGTGCGGGTGTTGCTGATGATTTTGCTCGGCGTCGCCGTCTTGGTCGCCATGGGCAGCGGCATCGCGACGTCTCGGCACGCGGTTCCCTTTCTGTCGCTGCATGGTGCCGGGCGGAGAATGGCGGCGCACTTACACGTGGCGTCGGCGTATTGGTGCTTTGTGTTCGCAGGGATTCACGCCGGGCTGTACGGGTCGGCGATGATGGGCGCGATGCGACGGAAATTTTCGCGTGCGTGGCCGGCATTTTGTCTCTTCGGTTGGGCGCTGGCGGCTTGCGGCGCGTGGGCGTTTGTGAAACGGGGCGTCGCGGACTATCTGTTTCTTCGCGCGCATTTTGCGTCCTTTCCGGGAGACAATCTGCCGCTGTTTCTGATGGATTATGCGGCGATGTTCGTGTTATTTGCCGGCCTGGGGCGAGGCCTTTCGGCGGCGTTTCGGCGATAAATGAGGATGATGATGGAAGAAACAGTGTGTCCCGTCCGCGTGGGCGAGGAAGTGACGGTCTCCGTGCGAGATTTGGGCGTACACGGGGAAGGAATCGGAAGTGTGGACGGATTCACCGTCTTTGTCCCGGGAGCGCTGCCGGGGGAAATAGTCGCGGCGAAAATCACGCTGGTGAAAAAAGCGTACGCGGTGGGACGACTGACGGACATTTTGGAACCGTCGCCCGCGCGTGTCCCGCCGGCCTGCCCGGTGTACGAATTGTGCGGCGGCTGCCAGCTCTCGCACCTTTCCTATGAAGGCCAACTCGCGGCGAAACGGCGGCGCGTGGCGGACGTCCTCGCCCGTATCGGCGGCTATCCGTCGGCGCTCGTCCGTCCTGTTTTGGCCGCCCAAAATCCCTTCGGCTATCGGAACAAGACCGCCATCCCCGTCGGCGGCGAACCCGGCGCGCCGATTTTGGGCTATTATCGCCAAGGCAGCCATGATATCGTCCCCGTTTCCTTCTGCGCCCTCTTGCAAGCGCCGCACAATCGCCTGCTCGCCTTTGCCAAAGATTTCATGACGCGCCACAGGATCGCGCCATACAATGAAAAAACGGGAAAAGGCAGCGTGCGCCACATTTTGAGCCGCACCGGAGAGAACGGCCGCCTCATGGCCGTCATCGTCACCGCGACGGAGGCGCTACCCTGTGAGCCGGAATGGATCCGAGAAATCCGAGAAGCCGTGCCGGAATGCAGTTCCCTTTGGCACAACGTGCAGTCGGGGCGCGGCAACGTCATTTTGGGCAAAAAAATACGCCTCCTTTGGGGCAAGGAAACGCTCGCTGCGTCGCTTGGCGGCCTCCGTTTTTCCGTCTCGCCGTTTTCCTTCTTTCAGGTCAACCCCGCGCAGGCGGAAATTTTGTACGAAACGGCGCTCACCTACGCCAATCTCGCCGGCACGGAAACAGTGATTGACGCCTACTGCGGCACCGGCACCATCACGCTGGCTCTCGCCAAAAAAGCCTCGCACGTCATAGGAATTGAAATCGTCGCGCCCGCCATCGCCGATGCGAAAGAAAATGCCAAGAAAAATAAAATCGGAAACGCCGAATTTTTCGTGGGCGACGCCGCCAAATTCATGCCGAAACTCTCCGCCGGCGGCACGCGCCCGGACGTGATTGTCATGGACCCCGTCCGCGCCGGTTGCGACGAAAAAGTCCTGGAAGCCGCCGCCGAGATGTCTCCGGCTCGCATCGTCTATGTCTCCTGCAACCCAGCCACCTTCGCCCGAGACGCCGCCCGCCTCCGCAAGCCGGGATACGAATTAAAAGAAGTCACCCCGGTCGATATGTTTCCTCAAACAACGCACGTGGAAGTCGTCGGGCTCTTTGAAAAGGAGGGATAATATGGGGAAAAAGAAAATTGTGTATGATGAGCCGTTTCGAGGGAAAATCGAAAAAATTTGTATTTGGTCGAGTCGGTATATCGATCCTTGCTTTGCAATACCGGGGAAAGAGGTAGAGCAGAAACTTACGATTGACCGAAAGGGGCACGTGCATTGGAAAGGATACGATTTTGCTCCGCCCGATGAAAAGCATGAGCTGTCTTATCGAAATAAAAAACTGAGAGATGAGCGCCGGAAGATTTTCCAAAAGGACGCGAAATATTTGTTGAATTCGTTGGCGACGTCTTTTGACAAGGATTATTGCCCCGCAATAAAAATTCCATATTTTCCTCCTACGGGCTATGGCGGCTGGGAATTGAGATTGACGAATAACAAAGGCAAAATATACCAATTTAATGGGAGTTTTGGGGAAGATTCCGAGTTTCAAAAAGTGAATTTATCTTCGTTATCTGCTTGTTTGCGGGAAATTTTGTGCGCGCCGGATTTTTTGGCGTTTGACGGGAGAAGCAGATTGTGAGATGTCCAATGTCGTTGGCGTCGAATATTTTACCGATCCGATGGGAGCAACAACAGAAAATCCCTTTTCCTTTAAATTGGCATTCAAAATAAGGGGAAAGGGATTTTTTTGTGGAGAATTTGCAAAAGTATGGATTTGATGAGAGAATACACTTGGTCTGTTAGGTCGTAGTTTTTTGAACGGAGAATATTTGGTAAGGGAGTAAAACGGATGGAAAAGGATTCGCTGTATATTGTCATGCCGGCTTATAACGAAGAAGGTAATATTAGAGCGGTCGTGGAGGAATGGTATCCCGTATTGCAGGGAAAAGCAGAATCGTCCAGATTGGTAGTTGCCGACAGCGGTAGCACGGACTCCACCCATACGATTTTGGTGGATTTGAAGAAACAGTATTCTCAACTTGAAATTCTTTCTGATACAGATAGGTATTATGGCCCCAAGTTGATTGCATTGTATCGATATGCAGTTGCGTGCGGGGGGGGGTGTAGATATATTTTTCAGACAGATTCTGATGGCCAAACTAATCCGGCGGAATTTGATGCTTTTTGGCAAATGAGAAATGAATACGATGCGATTTTTGGATATAGAAAGGTAAGGGGAGACGGGAAATTCAGATCTTTTGCGGAAAAAGTGGTTTGCTTTCTTTTGCGAGTATATTTCGGGGTGAAAGTTCCTGATGCGAATGCTCCATTTCGGTTGATGAAGACGGATGTGGTGGCTAAGTATGTGAAGCGATTTGAGGACGATTACGATTTGCCGAATATTATGCTTGTTGCATTGTTTTCTTTTTATAAGGAAAAGATCGCATTCAAGGAGATTTCTTTCAAGCCGAGGTTGCTGGGAGATAGTTGCAATCATTTGCCGCAACTCGTCCGATCGGGTTGGAAGGCATTGGGAGATTTTTATGCTTTTAGGAAGAGTATGATGAAATAAAATGTGGATTGAAATGCTCTCGCGGTTTTATACAGGATGATCTATCAAATGTGCGGGTTGTGTTATGTTGCAGAGACGAAGGATTAACTGGCTGGAAAGGGGAATTGAGATGGAATATTGGAGCAAGAAAAACAGAGAGATGTTATTGGCAGTGGGTGTAATCGCTGTTTTAACATTTCTTTTTTTGTTGAATAGTCCGATGCATCCGTGGCGGTGCGCTCCTACTGCGACGGATTCCAGTGTATATAAAACGGTTGCTTTTATGATGGGGAATGGCTACATGCCGTACAGGGATCTTTTTGATCATAAAGGTCCCTTGATGTACGCGATTAATTATTTGGGGCAGGAGATTACTTACTATAGAGGTGTCTGGGTATTGGAAGCCGTATCCATGATGGTAACCTTTTTTATGCTTTACAAAACAGCGCGTCTAAAGGCTAATATTTCGTCTTCCGGTATTGTGGTATTGCTCGCTGCTAGTATGCTTTTCAAATTTTTTGAGGGTGGCAATCTTACGGAAGAATATGCGATGCCTTTTATTGCTGTGGGTGTGTATATTTTTCTTGATTACTTATTAAAAGGTCACATATCTTGGCTTAGGATTGCAGTTTCCGGATTTTCTATGGGAGCGGTATGCTTGCTACGAATTAACATGGTAACGGTCTGGGTCGTGTTTGGCGTAGCGATTTTATGCTATCAAATTAAAGAGAAAGATTGGGAACGATTGTGGCGGTTTGTTTTTTGGTTTATGGTTGGAGTTTTCAGTATTGTAGGGCCTTTTTGTCTTTGGCTTTTTTGGAATGGGGCATTGGGAGCATGCATTGAGGATTATCTCGTCTTCAATATGCAATATTGTTCGCCTGCAGGCGGACGCGCTTCACTTTCTGCGCAATTGAACTCTTTTTTATCTTTTGGTAGCAAACCAGTTTATGTTATGGCTCTCCTGGGGCTGTTTTGTAATTTAAAGAAGGCGTTTTTTGTCAATGCGGTATATGTAGCGTATTTGTTTGTTGGTTTGATTTTTATATGTCTTTCAGGGATGACTTATGGACATTATGGAATGGTATTGATTCCTGCTGTAGTGTACCCGCTTAGCTTGGTAGCGGAAAATTTGGAGAGTATACCGGATAAGAAAGTTGCAAGTGTTATCAAGATGTTGGTGGGGATATATCTTGCGACGGCTGTCTTGATTCCGGCTTCAACGGATATGGTTAAGAAAATTCCAAAGTATTATGCTAATCGGGGACAAAATCAGTTTACCCAAACGGTGAAGGAGGTTTCTAATGTTATTACAAATTTAACAACCGTCGATGAATGTATTTCTGTCTATGGGAATCAGGATATTTATTACGTGTGGACGAGAAGAAAGCATGCGACGAAATATTCGTACCAATTCCCGATAGGTCAGGTCATGCCGAAAATTATGGAAGAGTATATGCAACAGCTGTCGAAAGAATTACCGCTTGTTATTGTGGTGCAAAAAGGGCGTTATGATAAAAATATTTCGTGCTTTTTGAATGAGCATCAGTATACAAAAGTATGGCCGGAGAAGGATAAAGATTTGGATTACGCCGAGAGTACATTGGTTTATTATCGTCCAAAGTAATAAGAAACGAGGACAAAAATCCATTTTCCCTTAAATTGGCATTCAAAATAAGGGGAAAGGGATTTTGGCGTGGGGAGATTTAGAAATTGGTTCGTCCAAGCGATTGAAAAATCGTCCAAAATTTTGTAAAATTGGACGAACAAAATTTTATTGGACGAAAGGAAACAGGATGAGAGCTTTTGATTATCGGTCGCTGGCTGAGAAAGCATGGGACACCGATATTTTGAATATGGTGGCGAAAATTCATGAATGTCGGGGGCGGCAGGAAGGATTTTATCGGGAAAAGCCCGTGGAATTGGAGCGGTTGACGGAAATCGCCAAAATCCAGAGTACGGAGGCATCCAATCAGATTGAAGGCATTGTGACGACGGCGCAGCGGATGAAGCAGCTCTTTGCGGAAAAGACGACGCCGCGCAATCGCAATGAAGATGAAATCATGGGGTATCGGGATGTATTGCAGACGATTCATGAAAATTATGCGTACATTCCCGTTCGACCGGCGTATATTTTGCAAATGCATCGGGATCTTTTGAAGAAGGCGCGGATTTCATTTGCAGGGCATTTCAAAAATTGCCAGAATTATATCCAAGAGACGAGGGCGGACGGGTCTGTGGTCACGCGTTTCGAGCCGTTGCCGCCGTATGACACGCCGCGCGCCGTGGAGGATTTGTGTACGGCGTATGAAAAGGCGCTCGCGGGGGAAACAATCGATGCGCTCTTGCTGATTCCGATTTTTGTTTGTGATTTCCTTTGCATTCATCCTTTCAACGACGGAAACGGTCGAATGAGTCGCTTGCTGACCTTGTTGTTGCTGTATCAAAACGGATATAACGTCGGAAAATATATCAGTATCGAGAAAGAGATCGAAAAGACGAAGGATTTGTATTACGGCAGTCTGGGAGACGCGGGGGTTGCGTGGCATGAAGGGAAAAACGATCCCGTGCCGTTTATCCGGTATATGTTGCGGGTTATTTTGGCGTGCTATACGGAGCTGGAAGAGCGGATCGGGGCGGTTTCGGAAACGGGGCGGCGCGTCTCGGCGTATGAGGCGGTCAGGGCGTATGCGGAAGGAAAAATTGGGACGTTTACCGGCGCCGATGTCGTGGCTCATTGTCCGCGCGTCGGTCGTTCGTCCGCGTTGGCGGCGTTGAAGAAATTGACGGAGGAAGGGAAAATCGTCAAAAAAGGCGTCGGTAAAAATACATTTTATGTGCGGGTGGATGATTGATTCGAGAATGCCGGAAATCATTTTTGCACGCAATAAAAAACACGGATTTCGAAAAGTTTTTGCGATCCGTGTTTTTTGTTGCGTTTTTACAGAAATTGTGAAATAAACTTTCGCCAAGCAGTTGGATCCGGGGCGCCGAAGAGGGTTTCGAGGGCGGCGCGGGGGATGAGGCGGTGGCGGCCGGATTGACGGGTTTCGTCGGCGGCAAGGCGCGCGGCGCGGTGACCGGCTCCGGCGGCGGCGCTTCGGATTTCTTCGGAGGCGCGGCCCCAGATTGTCGCGGCTTCGGGCGGGGTGAAGACGAGGAGAAGGGGCAACAGTGCGCGATTCGAGATGTTGATTTCGGAAACGGAATCGGCGCCATTGCTTTTTCTTTTTTCTTCGGAAGAATTTGCGGTTGCCGAGATTTTGTCACCGGAAGGATTTTGGGAAAGTGGGAGTTTTTCTCCGGAAGAAATTTTATTTGCATTCCGGTCGGCATTGAAATTGATTTTTGCTCCGTTTTCGATTTTCATTGTTTCGATGGACGAGGCGAGGTAGAGTGCCGTTTGGCCGGAGGGTTTCCAGAGACGCTGTGGGAAGGCGCCGGTTTCTCTTTGTTTCTTGAGTTCCTTTTCGGGCATGCCTAAAAAATCCGCGGCTTCTTTTTCGGTGAGGACGTCGGTCAGAAGGCTTGGGAAGGCGAGCGGCGTCCAGGAAAATTCGGCGGTCGCGGCATCCCATGTCGCTTTGTCGCAGACGAGGAGACCGGCGGGGCCTTGCGCGCAGATGAGGCGGCCGGGAAGACGGTGCCACGCGAAAAAGTTTCGGGCAGCGGACGCGGTGACGGTTTCATTTTCCGTCGTGGCAGCGGGCATGCCGGAAATTTTCGTTTCCACGGCTTGCGTCGGACGGGAGAGTGGCGGGGAGAGGCAGAGACGGCCGCCGGAAAGTGTCACGGCGTGCGGCGGTCGTTTCCCCAAAAGCCACGCGGCATAGGCGTCCTCGGCTTCGGTGCGGGAGAGGCCCGCGTAAAAAATTTGACTCATCAGAGCGTGCGCACGATGTCTTCGAGCGGTTTCTTGTGCGTGTGCTGCGGGGCGGGGCGGACGCCGTCTGCGCGATAGCCGAGCGGCAGGAAGAGGACGACTTTTTCGTTCTTCGGAAGGCCGAAAAGTTCCTCGGCTTTTGCATTGGCGAAACGGTTGATCCAGATGCTGTCCACGCCGATGTCATAGGCTTCGAGCATCATGTGCGTCGCGACGATGCTGACGTCTTCCACGCCGGAGTGAATGCCGGGCTCGAGTTCGTTTTTCCATTCCGTGTTGGTGTCGTAGGCAAGGAGCAGGACGACCGGCGCGCCGTAGCGGCACGGCGTCAAGGCGTCCATTTTCGCGAGCGCTTCGGGAGATTTCAAAACATAAATCCGCTGCGGCTGGAAATTTTTCGCCGTCGGCGCGGCATGGCCCGCTTCCAAAATTTGCTGCAATTTTTCGTCTTCGAGCGGGCGAT
>CAVHDO010000054.1:0-9624 GCA_963634795.1 Oscillospiraceae bacterium | reverse complement strand
TATAATGGGAGACTATAAAATAAACCTCAATTTTTCGCTTATTTATGCGCTTTTAGTATCAAGTGGCAATAAGATTGGCAATAAGAATTTTTAGAAAGAATTTTTAAGAGAAGATTTCGGCGATGTGCGTTTCTGCTACTTGACGCATTTCGTCGCTGTAGTTTAGATATGTTTTCACTACCGTCGCTTCCGTGTCGCCGAGGGTCGCCGCGATGATGGAGACGTTCGGACAGTTTAGGGAGAGACGGGTGCCGAAGGTGTGACGGAAGTCGTGCATGGTGTGATTGGGATAGCGGCGGCCTACTTGCTGGCTGACGGAACTCACACTGTTTACTGTGGCAATGCGGCCGGTGATGTTGATCGGGTGCTTTGATTTGTATTCAAGCAACACGCGCATGAGAGACGGCGGCACAAATAGGGTGCGGTTTCCGTTTTTGTTCTTCACGTTTCCCCACCCGTAGATTTGTTTTCCGTTTTCTTCGCCGATACATTTCCATTGCTTGGTGACGTGCAAGCGGCTATTTACAAAATCGATGTCGCTCCATTTCAGACCGAGGACTTCACCGCCACGCATACCCGTCGCGGCGGCTATGGCCATGAGTAGTGACGGCTCATTGTCTGCGCCGTGTTTCATCACGTCGGCGATTTGGTCGTCGGTGAATACGCGGAGCCGCTTATTCTCTTTCTCGTTGTCGATACGTGGAAACTTGTAATCGGCCAGCGGATTTTTCGGAATGGCCTTGTACATAATCGCGGATGAAAACAATGTTTTGAGTAGCGTCCGCGTCACTTTCAGTTTTCCCGGCTGTTCGCGTAGCGGTCGCAAGGCGTTAATGATTGACAGCAGTGTGACGTCTTTCATTGGGGTGTCTGCTATCTTCGGTAGCTTTTCCAATGCCAGGCGGTACGTGCTGATGGTGTTGTACGCAAAGGTCGGGTGCTCCGTAATGTAAAATTCCAGATAGCCGCGAAGGGTGATATCTTTGAATGACGGTGAAACAGATTCGGCGCGTTCGATTTCTTTTAGCAGTTCTTCTTTGCCGTGCCATGAAAGCGCGTCTTTCCTCAGTGCGAAGCCGCCTTTTGTTTTCTGTTTCCAGCCGTCGGGCGTTTTGTAGCTACAAATTAGGTGCCACTTTTCGCCTTTCTTTCTGACGGTGAAATTGTACTCCATGTTTCTTTTGTTCTCCTTTCTACTTGATACTTACTTGATACTTACTTGAAACTACTTGAAACTACTTGAAATGGTTTTCTATATCACACTCCTTTACTGTGATTTATCTTTTCAAAAATGCCGCTTTTTGAAAAGATGAAAATGCTATCTTTTCAAAAAATGCACTTTTTGAAATCGAGCAATGCAAAATCAAGAAGGAAGATTTGACTGAGATTTAACCGAGATTTAACACGGAAGCAGTATTCCTATTTGGAATATTGCTTTTTTTATTGCCGATAATACGCGCTGAATTTTCTTCTCACTTCGCAGACAACGCCTATAATTTTGACGGGGAGCTGTGCTACTTCTCTTGCACTGTAGAAACGCGGCGTGTAGGAGCGGATGTTGTGACCGACGAGGGTGATACCGTCCTCTGTGATTTTCACTTCTTTGATGGTCGCTTCGTCGCCATTGACCATGACGACGGCGATGTCGTGGGGGCGTGCTTCGTATTGTTTCTTGACGATGACGACGTCGCCCTCTTGCAGTGTCGGCTCCATGCTGTCACCGTACACTTCGAGACCGAAGTACTCGCCGCCCCTTGCCATTTCTTCGGGGATTTCTTCATAGTCTAATACGTTTTCGACGGCTTCGGACGGAACGCCAGCGACGACGCGTCCCAGCACGGGGATTTTCACGTATTTTCTTTTCGGCTGTGGGGTGTTTTCTTCTTGCTCATTTTCCTCTATAAGGAAATAACTTTTAGGCACGCTGAAATAATCAGACAGTTTTTGTATCGCGCCCATTCTGGGAAGCGCTTTCTCTAATAACCATTTCCCTATTGTGGATTCGCTCACGCCGATAGCGTCGGCTAAAACATTCTGCTGTATACCGTGACTGCGGATAAGTGCGCCGAGCCGATGGCTAAAAAGTTTTTTTGCGCGTGTCAATTCATCTATGTTTTCCATTTTGGTATCCTCCTTAGAATATATAAATACCTTTCTATAGCTCAATTATAGCCGAAAATTCTATTACTTTCAACCGTTTTTCTAAAAAAGTAGAAATTTTTTCTTGACAGTAGAATTATTTTCTATTATAATGTGAGTGTTGAATTTGAAAGGAGGTGATATTGTGGGAGCTGAGAAAGTGCAAATTTCCTTGAAAGCGGCGCGTGTCAATGCCGGATTAACCATTATGGAGGCGGCAAAAGCTATCGGTATCGGGAAGGATACGATTATTAAATGGGAGAAACACCCCGAATATGTCAATCCTTTATACCAAGCGAAGATTTCCCACGCCTACAAAATCCCTATTGACTGCATTTATTTTTTGCCTTGAAATAGAATTTAATTCTATTTCATTCATTTCTTTTCTTAGGAGGTAACGATGAATCAAATTCAAGTTTTTAACAATCCAGAGTTCGGAGCGGTTCGGGCAATCGAACAAAACGGTGAAGCGTGGTTTGTCGGTAGAGACGTTGCGGAAGTTTTAGGTTATGCAAAGCCGCAAAACGCTATTGCCACTCACGTTGAACCGGAGGATGCCCTGAAACGGGGCATCGTTGACAATAGAGGAGTAACACAGGAAACACTTCTTATAAATGAATCCGGCGTTTACTCTCTTATTCTTTCCTCTCATATGCCGAAAGCGAAAGAGTTTAAGCACTGGGTGACGGCTGACATTCTTCCGTCAATCCGCAAGCACGGCGCGTATATGACGGGCGAGGTTATCGAAAAAGCACTGCTCAATCCTGATTTCCTCTTAGGGCTGGCGGGACGGCTGAAAGAGGAACAGGAAAAGAGAATCGCCGCTGAGAAACAGATTGAAGCGGACAGACCGAAAGTCGTCTTCGCGGACGCGGTCGCGGTGGCGGATGACAGTATCCTGATCGGAGAGCTGGCGAAGCTGATTAGACAGAACGGCATTGAAATAGGGCAAAATCGTCTCTTTATCTGGCTTCGTGAGAATGGCTATCTAATGAAGGACGGCGCAAGCCGCAATCTTCCGACACAGAAAGCGATGGAGATGAACCTTTTCAAGGTGAAGGAGCGTGTGATTAGCAATCCTGACGGGTCGCAACTCACGACGCGGACGACGAAAGTGACGGGACGCGGACAGCAATATTTCATTAACAAATTTCTGGCGCAGGGGGCGTGAAGGGTATGAAAATCAAAATCAATGGGGCAGAAATGCAAATCGCCCTGTCGGAGATAACTCTCGAACAGGGCGATATCGCGGCAATCGCTGAAATGCTTGCCGACATCACAGAGGCTGAAAGTGCTATCGAAACTAAGAGAATGAATGAAAAAGCACAGAGAGCCGCCGATGATATAGCGCGATACCTTAGGGAACATCCTGAATTAAGGTGATCGCAAGCATGGCGTCATACCTAATGAATAGAAAGTCTGAGGAAAGTTTTCCGGCGGTACTTATTACATCCACGTTTTGAAGTAAAACGCCGTCGCCAATATCACAGACAGCCGTGGGAGCTTGGGTGTGGGAGCCGTTCGCAAAGAGCATTGCGCGAAAGGCGACAGCCCAATTTGTGGAATCGGGACGATATACGGAATCGTCATTAAAGACCGGCAGACCTTCGATAATACCGCCGGGCGTAACAATTCGCAGTTTCATCCCTTCACAAAAGCTTTCACGGAGGACAGACGCAAGCTGATAAAACACTGTTTTCATAGTATCACCTCCTTTCTATTCAATCACTTTCATTATAGCAAGGAGGAGCAAAGGAGGAGGGATGGAGAAACCATTGCTTACCTACGATGAGGTAGCGGAAAGGTGGGGTTGCAGTAAATCCGCTATCAAGTCGCGGATACAGCTCGGGACGCTCGCGAGAGCTGATGTGCCCGGGTACATGATCGCCTTCGAAGAGGTACGGGCGCATGAGGTCATGATGACATACGGCAAGACGCCGGATGAAAAGGAGCTTATCGCTCGATTGATGGCGGCTGAAGAGAAAAACAAAGTCCTTTCGGCAAGGCTGAAGGAGTTGAAGAAATGGCGGAACAGAGTTCTAAACGCCATAGAGGAGGATATATAAATGGATTATGAGGATATGTTTCGCGGAGAGCCGGAGCACTTGAAGAAGTTCGTGGCTATCACGGACATTCTGAATTTCTCGTACTGCCGGGATTTCGTCTGGACGTGCGGCGATTGGACGGATGGTATCACGCTTTCCAGTGTGCGCTGGAAATACTCGGAGGTGCCGTCTTATGTGAAGTATGTGGAAATTATTTACAACAACAGCACGGACACTTTCATTGTGACAAATAGTGTGACGGGCTCGAATGTTTCCACGAAAGACGCGGCGGAAGCGGCGGCGGTCGCTCGCAGTTATGTCGCCAATTTCGCGGCGTTGCGCTGATGGAGGGTGCTATGTGGGATGAAGAAGATGACGCGCTTGATTGGTATCTGCGCGATGAGGAATCTATTCACGACACGGAAGATGACGTGCTCGAATATGGCGGCTATATCGGCGACGAAGCCGAATGGGCGCGGGATTATGACAGGGAAAGGATGTAAATGATGGCAACACTAAAGGAAATCAACAGGGATGTGGACGCCATTTTGTCACAGCTGGGTGAAGCGGTGGACGAGGAGACCGGGGAGGTTTGCGATGCCGGGCTATTGGAAACGCTCGAAGGCTTGCAGATGGCGCGTGATGAAAAGATGGCCAATATTATCCGCTGGGTCATTGCCAAGCGTGCGGAGATAAAAGCGATAAAAGAAGAAAAGGAACGGCTCGACAAGATGATGAAACGCGCCGGGCGACAGGTGGATTGGATCGTAAAAAGTTATCTTCCGTCGCAACTGGCGGATGGTGAAACGTATCACTGCGCGGATGGCGACATTAAGTATCGCCACAGTAAAGCGGTACGGATAACGGATGTGGACGCGCTTCCGGCTGAATACGTGCGGATGATACGCGAGGTGAATCGCTCGGAAATGCTGAAGGCATTGAAAGAAGGGCGCGATGTCCCGGGCGCGGCATTGGAGGAAAGGGTAAAAATGGTGATTGTATGACGCTGAAAGAAAAGTTACTTGATATACAACTGAAACTGAATGTACCGAAGAATAAAGAAAATAAGTTCGGCGGCTTTATGTATCGGTCGCTGGAGGACATTCAGGCGGCCTTGAAGGACTACGAGGAAGCCCATAAGGTACTTTTCACACTGACATATGATGTGCGCCTTGTAGGCGATTATGTGTACATTGTCGCGACGGTGAAGGCGATAGACACAGAGAGCGATGAAGTGATGGAAGTATCCGCGCCGGCACGGGACGCGATAGACAAAAAGGGAATGGACGCGCCGCAGGTGACGGGAACGGCTTCCTCTTATGCGGCGAAAAGAGCATACGCGGGACTGCTCAATATCGATGATGAAGTGGATACCGACGGGCTGGATAACCGGCAAAAAAACGACAACGGAAGCTTGATCGTGAAGCTTAGCGCGATGTGCGAAGAGAAGAATATCGATGTTTCCGATTTTTGTCGGACGGTATACGAGGGCAGGACGCCAAACGAATGCAGCGGGGCGCAACTCCGGGCGGCAATAGACCGTTTCACGGGCGCCGTGGATTTGTACAAGAAACTGAAGAGCGCCGCGTCTGAAGAGATTCCCATGCCATGAAGTGCGACTGCTGGGACATTAAGGTCGAAGAGTACGGCATAAGCAAGGCGCGGATTTCCCTTGTGATACCGAAGTACTACCTAAAGGAGTTGAACAACTTAATAGGTAAAGTGCTTGAGATAGTTATCCGCAAGAAACGAAAAGCGCGGTCGCTGAATGCCAACAGTTACTGCTGGGTGCTATGCGATAAAATCGCCCGTGCGCTCAATGACGGAAGCACGAAGGAAGATATATACCGTCGGGCGATAGAGAGCGTCGGGAAGTTCGAACCGGTGCTGATACGTCCGGCGGTGGTAGAGGACACGGCGCGGCGTTGGGGTATCAACGGCCTCGGATGGATAGTGAAAGACACGGGTATCAATATCGCCGGTATGCGTCAATTATTCATCTATTACGGCTCATCGGCTTATACGAGTGAGGAAATGGCGAGGTTAATAGACTGGCTCATCGATGACGCGGAAAGCGTCGGATGTGAGAACGTATTAACACCGGCGGAGCGGTCGCGAATGCTGGAGGAATGGGAATATGCGCAGAATCATAAGGCTCAACGAGAGCGCGATGAAGAAATTGCGGCGGCTGGTACATGAGAGGGACGCGGACGCGTGTATCTTATGCGGCTGGCCGTATGGCTTGGATTGTCATCACGTGATTTACCGAAGCGGCGGCGGCGAAGATGTAAGTACTAACCTTGTGAGTTTATGCCGGAAATGCCACACGATCTATGCACACGGCAGAAAAGCGAAGGCGTACCGGGGCGAGTTTCAGGAATACCTATCACAGGAACATTGCCAAAATTGGGAGCGCGTCAACCGGGCGACGCTCGATGAATTGTATAAGAAAGGCAGGAAATAGTATGAGTAGAAGACGTATCAATCGGGAAGGAAAGGCGCTATTGGTGGCGCTGGCGTTCGCAGTTTCCACAGGCCTCGGCGTGGGTATCGGATTATCCGGTGGCCACACGGAAGCAAAGGAGCCGTCGGTCGGTTTCGTCGTCATGCGGACGGTGCCCATGAAAGCGGATATGCAGAAGTACACGTACGACGTGGCGCAGGAGTACGGGCTTGATTGGTCGCTTTTAATGGCGGTCATGCAGAAAGAAAGCCGCTTCGATGAGACGGCGATGTCAGGCAGTGGCGATTTCGGCCTTATGCAGATAAACAAAATCAATCATCCGCGTCTTTCGGTGGAGCTGGGGATTCATGATTTCCTCAATCCTAAAGACAATATCCGCGCCGGTGCCTATATGCTGTCGCAGTTACTGTCTAAATACCAAGATGTGGATATGGCCTTAATGGCCTACAACATGGGCGAGACGGGCGCGTCTGAATGGTGGGAGCAAGGTATCTATACGTCGGCTTACTCACGCGAAGTGAGGAGCATACAACAGGCTTTATTGGCGGCAAACAGAGAGGGGGCGATGGCATGATAACGCATGAAGTATATGAGTATGCGATGCTGGCTATTCTGACAGTGATTTTTGTGCTTACGATTGTTTCTTGCTGGGTGGATTACAAGAAAATCCATAGGGGGGACGAATGACAATAAAAGAGATGGCAGAAATAGCGTGGTACATTCTCGTGTTTGTTGTGTTTTCCGGCTTGGCGGTCATGTTTGCGGCAGGCTTTACGTGTCTTGTCTTGTATGCGTTTTATCAAGCAAGAGAAGAGGTCGCGAAGCTGAGACTGCGAGCTGACAGAGAAGGATGGGGGAAGTACTTATGATCACCGAAGAGTATCGGCTTCCGGCGGCGATCCCGGCTGATTCCCTTCCGGCTGATGAGGTGGCACTGCTCACTTTCATCTATCAGAACGGCTACACGCTGAAGACGGATAAAGAGCTGGCGGCAAAGTTTCACATGAAGCCGGAGCGCGTCACGTTTCTCATAGGAATAGTGGAGCGTAACGGCTGGATTCACAGCAAAGTATTTCGATATACCAACAGTAAACAAGATCGCATGATATGCGCGGCATTATGAAAGGAGACATTACCATGAAGATTAGAAAGAAAAATCTGAAGAAACTGATTCAGGCCTATAACAACTATTCCAGAGGATTGGCCATGCAAATAGCGGAGCTGAAGCAACAGGCAGATATGCAAGGCGTGAAGCTCAAAATCAGTGCGAAGGAGCTGGAGACAGACGGCTTTATTCTCTCGTATATTGAAGTCAAGGAAGACGAAGAGGAAGAGGTGGAATGATGTTTGATGTAGAGTGCAGAGGATTTCAAGGGATTTGGATTCCGGCGGCGTTGTGGACGGATGGCGATTTGTCTATTCTGGAAAAGGCGATTGTCGCCGATGTCTTATCGTTTGATAAATACTACAAGACAAATAAAGCGATGGCGAAGTTTTTCGGCATATCGGAGCGGAACATCATCAAAGCGTTGTGTCGGCTGGAAGAGAAAAATATCGTTGTACGCGTTACCGTCGCGACGGAAAGCGGAAGAATTAGGGGGCGCGTCATTAAATTGACGCAGGAATACCATGCAAAACTGTTTCCGCGTCCGTTCCCGGAAGAGGGATGTCAAAATCGACAGGGGGAGATGTCGCTATCGACATGGGGGGATGGCGCTATCGACACCCCCTATATAGAGAATACATATAAGAATACAAAAGAGAATACTACTGCGTCTAATTCTTCTTCTCATAGTACTGTTTTAGGGAAAAAGCCGGAGAAAGAAGAAGAAGAGCGGCGGGAAAGAAAAAAATATTTCCAGATTCCCATTTACGACGAGGTCGCGATGTACGTCAAGGAGCGCGGGTATCAAATGGACGCTTCCGAATTCTTCGACTTCTACGAAGAGCGCGGCTGGAAAGCGAACGGGCGGCCAATGAAAGATTGGCGAAAGTGTTGCGATATGTGGGAGCGGAACGAAAAGGCGAAAAGCGATTATATGGACGCGGTAGCGCAACAGATGTTCGACTATATCACCAAGGAGTTTGATTTTGAAGGAGCGATGAGACGTGAACGCGACAGTGAAGAGGATTCTTGACGGTTTCCATATCACGGCAGAAGCCGCGCCGCCGTCGCCATGCCCGATGTGTGACGGGAGCGGTTTCATTCGCGGCGATTGGAAAGACGGTCGCCTTGAAGTGAAGGAATGCCCGGTATGCGCGGAGAAGGCGGCACATGAAGCGCGGCTGAAGATGAGCGGCATATCGAAAAGCGACTATGAAAGCCACACGCTGGATTCATTCAAAGCCGACACCGACGAAGCGCGGCGGATGAAAGCGGCGGCGGAGCATTATATCGCCAACGCCAAGCCGGAGCAATCGATCGGATTTTTTGGAAAGCCCGGCACGGGTAAGACACATATCTGCATCGCAATCTGCCAAGCGATGAAGAAGCCACATTACTACTGGCAATATCGCGCGGAGATACAGCGGATAAAAAACGCGGAGTTCCGACTGCCGCAAGTGTACGAGGAATTGTTACGGAAGCCGTCGACAGCCAAGCTGCTTTTCATCGATGACCTATTTAAGGGCGCGGTGATAAACGGCGGCCTATCTATGCAAGACAAACAAATTATGTTTGATTTGATTAACCGCCGATACATGAATAAACTGCCCACCATTTTCTCAAGCGAGCTTCCCTTGCGAAAAATCATTCAGATGGATGAAGGGATTGGAACGCGGATAGCGGAGATGACGGGCATATACACAATCGAGTGCAAAGGCGTCAATCGGAGGGTGACAAAGCTATGATAGGAATGTTCGTACTATGGATGACAGCGGCCTTTATGGGCGCGATGGTCGCCGCCGTCATGTTTCATTACACCGTGTATTACCTACTCAAAGAGAAAAAAGTGATTGTCCTTGTGGGAAAGGAGA
>CAVHDO010000053.1:0-9634 GCA_963634795.1 Oscillospiraceae bacterium | reverse complement strand
GGAGAGGAGTGTTTCCTTTGGCAGACATCAAAAGACTGTACGTCCGCAAGAAAGAAGGATTCCGCGAGGAAGAGGCGCGGCTTTCGGAAGCGCTGTCCGAAATTTTGGGCGACCGCCTCCGGGGTGTCGCGCTGTATCATCGCTACGACGCGGAAGGGCTGTCCGCCGCCGATTTTAAAAAAGCAAAAGTCACCGTGTTCGCAGAGCCGCCGGTCGACGACGTGACGGATGTTTGCCCGGAAGGGGATCTTGTCATTGCGTCCGAATTTTTGCCGGGGCAATACGATCAGCGCGCCGATTCGGCCGAGCAATGCCTTTCCATTCTGACGGAAAAAGACGGCATTCGCGTCCGCCTCGCGCTCGTCTACGTTTTCACGGGAGAATTTTCGGAAACGGATCGCGCCCGCATCGTCAAATTTCTGATCAATCCCGTGGAATCGCGTGAAGCCTCCCTGGCTCCCGTTTCCACTTTGACTCCCGAATATGAACCGCCCAAAAAAGTTGCCGTCCTCGAAGGCTTCGGTACGCTGGATGAGGGCGGCCTTCGTGCTCTCCTTTCCAATCTGGGACTCGCAATGAGCTACGAAGACCTCGTTTTGATTCAAGCCTATTATCGCGACAAAGAGAAACGCGATCCCACGCTGACGGAAATCCGCGTTTTCGATACGTATTGGTCCGATCATTGCCGCCACACGACCTTCGGTACGACGCTTTCCGACATTCAAATCGACGACGGACCGGGCATGGCGCCGATTGCCCGCGCATTTTCGAATTATAAAGAAACACGCGAAAAAATCTACGGCGCGGACACGTCGCGTCCGATGACATTGATGGACATGGCGACGATAGCCGTCAAAAATTTGCGCCGCGAAGGCAAGCTCACGGAGATGGACGAATCGGACGAAATCAATGCGTGCACAATCAAAATCCCGGTGGAAACGGAAACCGGCACGGAGGATTGGCTACTCCTTTTCAAAAATGAGACGCACAATCATCCGACGGAAATCGAGCCTTTCGGCGGCGCGGCGACATGTCTCGGCGGCTGCATTCGCGATCCGCTTTCCGGCCGCGCTTACGTCTACCAAGCGATGCGCGTGACGGGAGCAGGGGATCCGCGCGCGCCGCTGTCGGAGACGCTTCCCGGGAAGCTCCCGCAAAAGACACTCACGGTGACGGCCGCCAAAGGATACAGCTCCTACGGAAACCAAATTGGGCTGGCGACGGGCGAAGTTACGGAATATTATCATCCGGGATTTTTGGCCAAGCGCATGGAAATCGGCGCCGTTATCGCAGCAGCTCCGGCCAATCATGTCATCCGAAAAGCGCCTGCGCCCGGCGACGTCGTCATTTTGGTGGGCGGCCGCACGGGCCGCGACGGTATGGGCGGCGCGACGGGATCGTCCAAAGAGCTCAATGAAGAATCCATCGAAACTTGCGGCGCGGAAGTGCAAAAAGGAAATCCTCTCACGGAACGCAAAATCCAATGCCTCTTCCGTCGCGGCGAAGTGACGCGCCTCATTCTGCGTTGCAATGATTTCGGCGCGGGCGGCGTTTCCGTCGCAGTCGGCGAACTCACGGACGGCGTCGATATCGATTTGGACACCGTCCCGAAGAAATACGAAGGGCTGGACGGCACGGAGCTCGCCATTTCCGAATCGCAGGAGCGCATGGCCGTCGTCGTCAAAGCGGAAGATGCGGACACTTTTATTCGCTATGCCGCCGAAGAAAATTTGGAAGCGACCGTCATCGCGCGCGTCACGGATAAAGGCCGCCTCGTCATGCATTGGCAGGGCGACACGATTGTCGACATCAGCCGCGCCTTCCTCGATACGAACGGCGCCACGCGGACGGAGCGCGCCCGCATCACAGCGCCGAAAGAAATAAAAGCACCCGCGCTCGCCGTTTCCTCCGTGCGCGATGCGTGGATTTCCGAAATGAAGAAATTGAAAAACGCTTCGCAAGAAGGTCTCACGGAGCGCTTCGACGCGACAATCGGCGCCGCGACTGTCCTCATGCCCTACGGCGGCCGTTTCCAAAAGACGCCCGCGGACGGCATGGTCGCCAAAATTCCGCTGCGCCACGGCACGACGGACACCGCGAGCTTCCTGACGCACGGCTACGATCCGGAGCTCGCCTCGCGGAGCCCCTTCCACGGCGCGGCTTACGCCATTCTGCTCTCCGTCGCCCGGCTCACGGCGCTCGGCGCAAATTGGCGGCGCGCCTATCTCACACTCCAAGAATATTTTGAAAAACTCACGACGCCCGAAAGTCACGGGAAACCCGTCGCGGCTCTTCTCGGCGCTTACGCGATGCAACGCGCGCTCGGCCTCGGCGCCATCGGCGGCAAAGATTCCATGAGCGGCACCTTCGGCGAACTCCACGTCCCGCCGACGCTCGTTTCCTTCGCCGCCTGCCCCGGCAAAGCCTCCGAAGCCGTCAGCCAAGATTGGAAACAGGAAGGCGACACGCTGCTTCTCTTCGACGTCCCGACCGATGCGGACGCCATGCCCGACACGGACATTTTCAAAGCGCACGCCGATTTCTTGTACGCCGAAGCCGCGCGCGGTCGTATTTCCGCGATGAAAGCGGTCGGAAACGGCGGCATCGCGGTGACCGCGGCGCAAATGGCTTTCGGAAACGGAATCGGCGCCGTCTTCACCGACGCCTTGCCGATTTCGGATTATTTCACGCCTCGTTGCGGCGCCATTCTCGTCAACTGTTCCCAAGAGCAAGCTGTTGTCTACGAGAAACGCGCTCACGTCCTGCGCCTCGCAACTTTGGGCGGCAACGCAATGACCCTTTTCGGTGAAACCGTCCGCGTCGCCGAGCTTTTGACCGCCGCGAAAGAAACGCTGGCTCCCGTTTTCCCGCTTCATGCCAAAGAAACGAAAGCCGCCGTGCCCGCTCTCCCGAAATGGGACGGCATCAAAACGTTTTACACAGGCGAAAAAATCAAAAAACCGCGCGTCTTCCTTCCCGTCATGCCGGGTACAAATTGCGAAGTCGACAGCGCGCGCGCCTTTGAAGCAGCCGGCGCGGAAACGGACATTGCCATCGTCCGCAATCGCGACGCCGCCGAACTCGCCGATAGCGTCCGCGACATGGCCGCTCGCATCGCCCAAGCACAAATCGTCATGTTCCCCGGCGGCTTCTCGGCCGGCGACGAACCGGACGGCAGCGGCAAATTCATCGCCGCCCTCTTCCGTCACCCGCTGCTCGAGCACGCGCTCGGCGACCTCCTCGCGAATCGGGACGGCCTCGTCCTCGGCATTTGCAACGGGTTCCAAGCGCTCATCAAGCTCGGCCTCGTGCCCTACGGGAAATTCACGCCCCTTTCGGACACCGCGCCGACGCTCACCTTCAATACCGTCGGTCGCCATATTTCCCGCTACGTCACGACAAAAGTCGTTTCCGTCAAATCCCCGTGGCTCGCCCTTTGCCAAGAAGGCGAACTCCACAGCATCGCCATCAGTCACGGCGAAGGCCGCTTCGTCGCGAGCGAGGCGCAAATTCTCGAATGGGCAAGAGACGGACAAATCGCGACGCAATACACCGACGAGACCGGCCGCGCGAGCTACGATCCCACCTCCAATCCGAACGGCTCCGTCTTCGCCGTCGAAGGCATCACCAGCCCCGACGGAAGAGTCCTCGGCAAAATGGGCCACAGCGAACGCTACGGCCAAAACATCGCCAAAAATATTTCCGGAAACAAAATCCAACCCCTCTTCGCCGCCGGCGTCTCCTACTTCACGGGCGTTTGACCGTCAGCCGTTGGCCGTTCACCGTTGACCGTTCACCGTTATCCGTGTGTGCAAAAGCTTATGTATGAGAAATACTTCTTTGCTTTTCCATTGAGCCGCCGCGCTCGCTGTAAGGGGGCCCGCCTGTGCAAAATTCGCCGGCTCCGCGCCGACATTGTCGAAAACACGAAGAAGCACCGGGGCGCCGACGCGTCTCGCAGCCTTAAGTGGCAAGCATGCGTCTTGACGTAAAAGTTCCGTGAACAGGTGACGTAAGCATTTAAGGCTGAGCGGCGGCGCCCCATGAGCCGAGGCGAATTTTGCCCTGGCGGCGGTTTCTTTCCTTTGCTTCGTTTCCTTTCTTTCCCGGGAAAGAAAGGAAATGAAGTGCTGTAAGGAGCACCGTACGAACTCAGCGAAAATAATTTCACACCGAAAGGTGCAAAAATTAAAAATCATTTTTCATAACCCATCTCAGACGTCTAATCGTCTGAGATTGTTATCCTGACAAAAGGAGTTTCAAATGAAATCCATCGACTACACCCCCGAGGGCGTCTGCTCTCGCAACATCCACATCGAACTGTCCGGCGATACCGTCGAAAGCGTCAAATTCACCGGCGGCTGCCCCGGAAACACCCAAGGCATTGAAAAACTCATCTGCGGCATGAACGCCCAAGACGCCATCCATCGCCTCTCCGGCATCCGCTGCCGAGACAAACAAACATCCTGCCCGGATCAACTCGCCAAAGCGCTGCAAAAAGCACTTGAGGCATAAACAATTTTCTCCATGTCGATAAAGACGTCAGACGATCAGACGTCAGACGCCTGCTTAGCTCTTGCGTCTCATAGTAATTAAAACGTCAGCGAAAAAAGCTTCACACGATTTTTGTAAAGCGTAGCAAAACCGTAATTTTGTTTTTTCTTTTCAGTCTGTGCTCTCTGCACTTTATGCCCTGCACTGCTTTCCAAATCGCCGAAGGCGCAAATAAAAAAATCGTCGCCGCAAGGCGACACCTCTGAAATCTGACGTCTGATTGTCTGATGTCTGACGTCTTTATCGCAATGTGACACCGAAGCCTATTTTCCTCCACAAATTTCCCAAAACCGCCATGAACCCCATTTCCCTTCTTTCCTTCACCGCGACCGCGATACTTTTGACCTTTGCGCCCGGCCCCGACGTCATGTATCTTTTGGCGAAAAGCCTTCACGACGGGACGCACCGCGGATTGACGCTGGCGCTTGGGCTCGCTTGCGGTTGTCTGTTTCATACCACACTCGTCATGGTCGGCGTCGCGGCTTTCATTCAGAGCTCGCCCGCCGCTTTTTCCGCGCTCATGTACGCCGGCGCAGCCTATCTGCTCTACCTTGCTTGGGGCGCGTTGCGGGCGCCGGCCACCGAGCTCTCCGTTTCCTCCGAGACCGATTCCTACGACAAATGGGCGCTCTGGCGTCGCGGACTTCTGATGAACGCGATGAATCCCAAAGTACTTCTCTTTTTTTTGGCGCTGCTTCCGCAATTCATCGATGCGGAAAGCTCCCTCTCGCCCTCCGTGCAGATTGGCATCTTGGGCGGGATTTTTGCCGTGCAGGCCGCCTTTTGTTTTTCTCTCATCGCCGTCTGCGCCGGAAAAATCCGTGACAAAGTCCTTCGCATCCGAAATTTTTCCCTCATCATGAATCGGATCGAAGCGGCTCTTCTCGCCCTCATCGCCGTCGGCCTCCTGTTTCTCTGAGAAAGGATATTTCCATGATTCAAGAAGAAAGATTGCATCGGACATTCTGCGATTTGGTCAAAATTTACGCCCCGAGCGGCGGGGAAAAAGACGTCGCAACCTATTTGAAAAACGCATTGAAACGCCTCGGCGCGCGCGTCACGGAAGATACGGCCAATGAAAAAACCGGAGGAAACAGCGGAAATATCATCGCCGTTTTCTCTGCCAATGCCGAAGGATTGCCGGGATTGGCTTTCACCGGCCACATGGACTGCGTGGAAAATTGCAAAGACATCGAGCCCGTGCTGGAGGACGGCGTCTATCGCTCCGCCGGTGACACAATTTTGGGCGGCGATGACAAAGCCGGCGTCGCGGCCATTTTGGAAGCGCTCGCCGTCATGAAAGAAAGGATGCTCCCGCACGGAAAAATCACCGTCATTTTTACGATTCACGAAGAAGACGGCCTCGGCGGCTCCAAAAATTTCGACAAGAAATACTCCGAAGGCATCGATTTCGGCTACGTCTTCGATCAGGGCGGCGCGCCGGGAACCGCTTCCGTCGCCGGTCCCTACGCCTATGAAATCCACGCCGCATTCCACGGAAAAGCCGCGCACGCCGGCGTTTGTCCCGAGCAGGGAATCAATGCCATCCAAATGGCGGCTCACGCCCTTTCCCGCCTTCCAAGCGGACGCATCGACGAGGAAACAACGGCCAATATCGGCATCATCGAAGGCGGCCTCGCGACAAATATCGTGCCGGACACCTGCACCGTCCGCGCCGAAGCGAGAAGCCTTTCCGAAGACAAAGTGAAACAAATCGTCGAGACCATGTTGCAAACTTTCAGAGACGCCGAGGGCGCTTTCCCCGGCGGCCGCGTCAAGGCGAGCGCCACGCCCGTCTACGGCGGATTTTCCGTCGAGGCCGATTCTCCCGCCATTCGCCTCTTTGAAAAAGCCTGCGCCGCAGAGCACATCGAGCCCGCGCTCTCCAAGACAAACGGCGGCAGCGACGCGAATTGGTTCAACCAAAACGCCTTCCCCGCGCTCCTTTGCGGCTGCGGCATGACAAATTTCCATACCAACGAAGAATGCCTCGCACAAAAAGACCTCTTTGGCACCGCCGCCCTCATCGTCTCCCTCATCGAAGAAAGCGTCCATTTCCCTTCGCATGGATAAAAAGAAAATAAAAGAAACGGCATCGCAGGAACTATTCCCACGGTGCCGTTTTTCGTTTGCAAAACTTTTTCGTCATTCATTCGAAATTCAATGACTGCTTACCTTTTTATTTCCATAGAGTTCGAGACGTCAGACAATCAGACGTCAGACATCAGACTTTAGCGGTGTCGCCTTTGGCGACAATTTTTTATACGCCTTCGGCGACCCAAAAGGGCAGAATTGAGGGTTGAGAGGCACAACCGATTTCTTCTTCGCTTTGAGGCATTTGAAATCAAAAAACTTTCTTCTGACAGAATTGAGAAAAAGCGGAAATGCTCCAAGCGATTTTTATAAAAATCGTCGCCGCCGGGCGACACCGCTTTTATCTGACGTCTGATGTCTGACCGTCTGACGTCTCCGTCTCTGTGTTACGCAAAAGCCGCGCGCGACATTATTTCTCCTTTTTCGTTTTCCCGTGCCGACTCACCCGCTGCGCCTTCTTCGCCGCCCGCGCCGCCGCTTTGGCTTCTCGCGCCGCTTCCGCCTCCGCTTCTTCCCGCGCCAATTTCCCTCGCGCGCGAAGATTCAAAACGAAGCACACAATCACCAGGACGCCGACCGCCACGTTTCCGAAACCAATCCCGTCGTAATACATGCTGTATCCCACCGCGGCCAGCGCGCAGAAAAATAAAAACGTCCGAAATTTTGCTGCCATGATTTCTTCTCCTTCTCTCAAAATCCTTTTCCGTTTTGTCCCCCGTATTATAACACGACCGACGCGACAAATGTGATATAATGACATATCATAAAAAAGGAGGAAATTTTCATGCAAACATACAGCAGAGAAAAAAGTGTCTGGCAGCGCCTCGGCGACGAAGAACGCCGTGCCGTCATGGATTACGGCGAAGGGTACAAAGCATTTTTGGACGTCGCGCGCACCGAGCGCCTCGCGACTGCCGAAATCATTCGCCGCGCCGAAGCCCAAGGTTTCCGGCCCGTTTACTCTATGGAAAAACTCGCGCCCGGCGACAAAGTCTATTGGAATCAGAAAGGGAAATCCGTGATTTTGGCCGTCATCGGGAAACAGCCCGTCCACGAAGGCATTAAAATCGTCGGCTCCCATTTGGACGCCCCGCGCCTCGACCTCAAAGCGAATCCCGTCGCCGAAAAAGAAGGCATCGTGTATTTGCGCACGCATTATTACGGCGGGATCAAGAAATACCAATGGACCTGCGTGCCGCTCGCCCTTTGCGGCGTCATCTTCACCAAAGACGGAAAGAAAATCGATGTTTCCATCGGCCTCGATGAAAACGATCCCATTTTCTACATCAGCGACCTGCTCATTCACATGGCGCAGGATCAAATGAAAAAAACGCTGGCCGACGGCGTCACCGGCGAGCAGCTCCAAGCCATCCTCGGCACGCACGCAAGCGACGGCGAGAAGCCGAAAGAAGCCGTCATGCGCCTTCTCAAAGACAAATACGGCATCTGCGAAGAAGATTTCGCCGCCGCCGAGCTCGAGCTCGTCCCCGCGACGAAGAGCCGCGACGTCGGCATCGACCGCTCCCTCATCGCCAGCTACGGCCAAGACGACCGCGTCTGCTCCTATGCAAATATGCAGGCCATCTTCGACGCCGCGCCCGGCGAAAAGACGCAAGCCGCGCTTTTGACAGACAAAGAAGAAATCGGTTCCTACGGAAATACCGGTATGGAATCTTCCTATTTCGTAAAATTCGTCATGAAGCTTCTCGCGCTCCAAGGCGCGGGCAGCCTCCTCGATTTCTACGAAACGATGGAAAACAGTGAAATGCTCTCCGCCGATGTGAATAGCGTCCTCGATCCCCTCTACCCCGAAGTCAGCGAAAAAGACAATTCCTCGCTTCTGGGCTACGGCATCGTCCTGACGAAATACACCGGCGCGCGCGGCAAAAGCGGCAGCAACGACGCGAACGCCGAATTCCTGCAAAAAGTCCGCACCATTTTGAATGACGCCGACGTCGCCTGGCAAATCGGCGAGCTCGGCAAAGTCGATCAAGGCGGCGGCGGCACCATCGCCTTCATGATGGCAAACTGGGGCGCCGAAGTCGTCGATTGCGGCACCGGCATGCTCTCCATGCACGCCCCCTACGACCTCCTCTCCAAGGCCGACGCCTACGAAACCTGGAAAGCATACAAAGCCTTCTTCGAAAGCAAATAAAGAAACAAATGAAACGGGACAGCCTCGCGGTCGTCCCGTTTTTTTGTGCGCGATTTCTTTTATCTGTTACTGATTTCCGCATCGCTCATAACTCTGAATTGAATCGCACAAAAAAGAAGCCGATTTCTGAAATGTAGTGACCCAAAAAAGTTAGCCCCTGTTAGCGAGATAGATTTTACTGTCTCGCTAATTTTGTTTGGACATGAGCTTGAGCCGATATTGTATCGGGCTCAACCAATCTGATTTTTCCTTAATCCGTTTATCATTGTAGTATTTAATATACTTCTCAATCGCCTCCCTTAACGCTTCGTAGCTATTGTAAGTAACGCTGTAGCAAATCCCTTGTTTGAGTAAAGAAATTTCCTGTTGGAGAATTATCGTGACAATTCCCTTTGCAAGACATACTCTGGAATATTCCTTCTTCCGAAAGCCGGCGTGAGCAGGCTTTCATTTGGTAGGCTCATCCTTGATCGGAATGAAATGTACGCCGATACGGGCAATCAGAAGTTACTTTTATCGCATCATCTAGCGCTCTCATAATGCTTTCAGCGGAAGGATATTTTGATATGTTAAAGCTTATGATTTCACTGTTACATAAATCCATATATGGATCAAGATACAGCTTTTGCACTGTCTTGTTTCCTTGTGAATCTATTTCATAATACTTAAATTCTGTCGTATCTATCGTGATTTTGGAGTGCAGAATAGAAGTATTAAAACGACGATTGATTCTATTAAGAACGACGCTTCCCACTGTGCCTTTGTAAGAGTTGTACTTCCGACTCTTTCGGGTAAAGGATGTGACTTGCATTCCGAGTTTTTGCATAATTC
>CAVHDO010000052.1:0-9677 GCA_963634795.1 Oscillospiraceae bacterium | reverse complement strand
GACAGGCTCAAAGCCCGCCCCTTTCGCTGCCGTTTCCGGCGTTGGAGAAGTATATATGAAACGCTGAATCCGGAAATAAAGCGACGTGAGGATTTTTCCGTTACTTTTTTTCCTTTCGGATTCAACAGTTCCATCAAGAAAATCAAATCGCGACAGATGTTATTTTCTTCAATGTCACCGCCATCCGGCGAAGATATTAAGAAAAACCATCATCGCTTCCGAGAGATTTACCGGATGACCATTCCCGCGTCAGAGAGAAGATTGGCGATTTGTTGCTGCAGTCTTGCTACATCCGCCTTGAGTTCTAAAAGTGCTTTCGTCTGTAATTCAATAATAGAATCCTGCGAATCATTACGCTGGATTTCTCTGGCCATCTTGACTTCCAGTGCATCTATTCTATCTACCAGATCCACGGCGCTCCGATAGGTTCCCGCTTTCTTACCTTTATTACCCAGCTTGAAGGAAACACCCATATTTACCATGGAATCTCCGTTTCCTACCGTACTCGCGACAGAAAGAGTCGTATCCACATTCGGCTTGAAGAATGCGCCGAGAGCACCTGCATTAGCTCCCTTGTAATGTCCATAGCCGACTGCAAAGCTCCACTTATCATTCGGGTCGTAGGCTTCCGGATGGAGTGCCGCCAAGGCTGCCGCGCCCGCGCCGACTTTATTGATATCATTGGAGAGAGTTCCGACCTTATCATTCACGGACAAAATGCTGTCCGTCACAGTATCGCCAAGTCCTGCTTGCGACAACTTCGTCGTATCACCCAAAGCCGCAGCGCCGGTACCGATACCGGTGATAGTGAATGCCGTACTCCCGGCATTGGTCTTGATTTCCACTTTTCCGTCATCGGAAACTTTGTATTCATCATTTTTGACGATAGACTGATACACTGTATCGCCAGTCACGATACCAGAATTGCCGGACGCCACTTTACCGTTTGTATTGACGGATATTTTACGATCCTCACCGATTGTGATGGTATCACTGCCGCTGTAAACGACGCCGTCATAAGTACCGCTACCGATACCATCGAGATAGAAAGCGACTTTATTGTCATTCGTCATCACCGCGATTTGCCCCGTCTTCGGATCCGGGCTGTAAGTATTGTAAGCAATAATCTGTCCATAGTTCACCGCATCGGTATTCTGCGTGCCGGCCGCCACATTGATAATCTGACGTTCACTGCCAGCCGAACCGACGGAAACGACATTGTTTCTGTCGACCGTGAAACCCTCGCTCTTCGTCGAGGAACCTGCGCCGAGAATGACAGAATTCTGTGCCGACGACGTAATATCGCGACCGAGAACAAAGGTATCCGCACCGCTGATATTGTTATTGCTGCCATATGCACCAGAGCCTATACCGCTGACCGTATTGCCAATACCTCCGGCAACAGAACCTGCACCGCTGACATTGTTATTCGATCCACTGGCCACAGAACCTTCACCGGAAACAAGATTTTTCAATCCTTCCGCCACAGCATCCTTGCCGGTGACTTCATTGCCATTGCCGATAGCCGTAGCACCGTCACCACTGACAATATTGCTCAGGCCACTTGCGCTGGAGCTATTGCCACTGACGTTGTTACCATTACCGAATGCAGTAGAGCCATTACCGCTGACAATATTGTTCAAGCCGCCTGCACTGGAGCCTTCACCATAGACCTCATTACTCTTACCGCTCGCTGTGGAGCCTGCACCCGTACCTTTCTCACCAGCAGCGTCACCGATGATATTACCCGTACCCATCGCTGTGGATCCCGTCGCATCTTTATTAATGACGTTCTTGTCACCAATCGCGGTGGAACCTTCACCATAGACTTTATTGTCATTACCGGTCGCTGTGGAACCTTTACCCGTGCCTTCATCACTGGTGGTGCCTCCAATGATATTCCCCGTACCGGTTGCCTTGGAGCCCTCGGCATCTTTATTGATGATATTCTTATCACCCATCGCAGTAGAGCCGCCACTGTAAATCTCGTTCCGATTACCGGTCGCCGATGAATTATCCGCAGGCGTCTCATTCGTCCCGATAATATTACCTTTGCCATTCGCAGTGGAAGCATCCCCATTGACGTTGTTATCCTTACCGACTGCGGTAGACTCATCCCCTTTGACATTGTTCTTGTCACCGATTGCAGAAGACTTATTACCATCCACAGTATTCGTATCACCGGTCGCCGTAGACTCACTGCCTGTGACATTGTTTTTATTGCCCGTCGCCGAAGAACCGGTTCCGTCGACAGTATTACCCGTGCCGGTCGTCGTGGAACCCTTGCCGGATACCGTATTGCCGCTACCCGTCGCCGAAGAACCATCTTCAACCGTATTACCGCCACTGATGCCCGCCTCGGATAGAGCCTTATCCAAGGCCGCCAAATTTGCGGCAATATCATTATTCGCACTGATAGCTTTATAAGACGCATCCGAATCAAGCGCACCGAGCTTACTGTAAACCGTCTTGCCCGTGACAAGCGTATCTGCATCAGCGGTGATATCTCCCGTCACAGCGGAAATCTTGCCGTCCGCGATGGAAATATTCGTGCCTTCCGTGTAAACGTCTCCGCCGACGCCCGTCATATCCAACGTAAAGGCCGTAGTCTTGTCGTTATTCAGAACTTTGAACTGCTTGTTCTCTTTATCATACGTGTACGTCGCGCCATTGAGCGTCTTATTCACAACCGCCGTATCCAATTCCTTGAAATTTTGCGCCGCCGTCAAATTCGACTTCACATACGTGCCGTTTTCCGGAGTGACATAGTCATAGACCATCTTACCGGTGACGAGCTCATTGGCCGCCGCCTTCGAAGAAATTTCCCCAACATTCGCAGAAATCTTACCGTCGGTGGAAATCGTGATATGATCACCCGCTTCATACTGACCGAGTGCTTCTTTCGCGACCTCAATCGTGAAAGCCTTTTCGCCGCCTTTCGTCATGACATCGACGCTGCGCGTATCGCCCTTGATCGTGTAAGTCTTGCCGTCCAAGCTGTTTTCATAGACAGCCGTATCGAGCTTCGTGAAGTTTTGCGCCGCCGACAGCGTACTGTCCACATAGTGACCAGTCGTCGGAGTTACATAGCTGTAAACCGTCTGACCGGTCACAATACCCATATTGCCGGCCGCCACTTTTCCATCCTTCTTGACGGAAATGACATTGTTATCATCGATGGAAATATCATCACCCGCCGTGTAGATATCATCAAAGAGATCATCATCCAGCGTGAGACTGAAAGCATCACTGTTGTCTTTGTTCTTCACCGTGACAGACTTGTTATTCGCCTTGCTCAGCTTATAGTTCTCGCCGTTCACATAACTCTTCTGGACCGCTTCGTAGACTTTGGCGCCCGTCGCCAGCTTCGTATCCGTTTCGGAAATTTCGCCGGTCACCGCGGAAATCTTGCCGTCCGCGATGGAAATATTCGAGCCTTCCTCGTACTTGCCGAGATCTGCCGCATTCACTTTCAGCGTGAAAGCCGTCGTTTCTTTATCGGCATACTTGACGTCGACACCCTTTTCCGTGACGGTGTAGGTCGCATTGTCCAGCTTATTCCCTGCAACCGCCGCATCAAGAGCAGCCAAGTTCTTCGCCGTGGTATTATTGGTCGCAATGTAGTTGTAGGTGACGCCTTCTTCCGGACGCAGTTCTGCATAAGCAATCTTTCCTGTGATGACACCGAGCCCGTTATCACTGTTTGTTACTTCACCTTTCAGTGTGGTAATCGTCGCCGTCGTGCCATCCTTACTCTTCGTGACATCAATGGTTTGGCTATCGCCGATATAGTCAGTCGCAAGTTTTTGAATTTCTTCTTGTGTGACTTTCGTCTTGATATTGCCAATCGTAAAAGCAGTAGTACCATCATTCTTCTTTACTTCGACAGTACCGATGCCGATATTATCATTTCCATCCACGCCGGCATCCTTGTATACGACATTGTAAGTAGCCTTCGCCACATCATTTGCATAGACCTGACCGCCGGAGACGAAACCCTTGCTTCCTTCGCCGACCGTCCCGATATTCAGCGTCGCAATCGCCTGACCCTGATTATCGTAAATCGTATTCTTATTGAGGTTCGCATTATCGGCACGTGTTTCCGAAACCGCCCAGAGTTGCTGATTCGCCGCCGCGATCTGATCGTAAGTCGCCGCTTCGCCGGACGCATTGCCCGCCGTGACACCCGTCAACTTACGGCTGCCCATGCGCACTTCCGCGCCCGCGACATCCGCACCGACTTCGATCACATCATCCGCACTGTTGTAACGAATGAGCTTATTGTTGTCCACAATCGCCGTGTCGAGATTCTTTAAGCTCGCCGCGATGGTCTCGTCCGCATTGATGTACGTGCCGTCTTCCGTCTCCCCGATCTTTTCATCCAAAAGTGAGAGATTCTTACCGGCCGTATTGCCGTTTCCAATGTAATTCTTGGATGTAATACCGCGCGTTTCATTATAAACGGTGCCGCCCGTGACAATGCCCTCATTACCCGTCTCGACCTCGCCGGTTGCATCGACGGAAATAACATTTTTGTCGCTGATTGTCACATTCTTGCCCGCCGTGTAATCGGCACCGAGGCTGTCGACCGTGAGCGTGAACGCATCCGTATTGTCTCTGTGCTTCACCGTGACAGACTTATTGTTTTTATCGAGTGTATAGGTATTGCCGTCCAAATAGCTGTTCTGAACCGCCTGATACACTTTCGCACCCGTCACCAAATCCGTATTCGAGAGCGACACATCGCCCGTCACTGCGGAAATAATACCGCTGTCGGAAATAGTAATGCTCTTCCCGGCCGTGTAAGCACCCAAAGCGCTCGCTTCGACCGTGAGATCAAAGGCCTTCGTCCCGTCATTATTCAAGATGGAAACGGTACGCTGGCTCGCATTAATCTTATACTCTTCACCGTTCACCGTCTTATCGACGATACCCCGGCTGAGACTTTCGAGATTCTTCGCCGTTGTCCATTCTTTGGAAACGTAAGTCCCGGTCATCGGACGGAGTTCGCTATAAGCAGTATCGCCATCAATAACGCCGAGACTGCCGGCCGTGACACTACCCTTCTTCACCGAAATAACGGCAGTCGTATTATCCGCGCTCTTCGTGACATCGATAGTCTTACTGTCGCCGAGATAATCGGTAGCCAATTCCTGAATCTCATCTTTCGTGACTTTCGTCTTAATATTTCCGATGGTGAAAGCAGTGGTGCCGTCATTCTTCTTGACGACAACGGAGCCGACTCCGATCTCATCGTTGCCGTCTTTGCCTGCGTTTGTGTATTCGACGAGATACGTATCGACTGCCACATCATTTGCCCAGACAGTACCGGCAGAGGCAAATCCATTGCTGTCCTTCTGGTAATCGCCCAAAGAAAGCGTCGCCAGAGCATTACCCGCATTGTCATAAATGACATTGTTTCTCTGTGTGGTGCTTCCGCTACGCAATTCGGAATCGGCGTAGAGAGTCTGGTTCGCAGCCGCGAGCTGATCCCAAATCGCCGCTTCACCCGATTGCGTGCCGGCCTTCACACCCGTCACCGTGCGACCGCCCATCTCGACATTGCCTGCCGTGACACTCGGGCCGATCTTCACCGTACCGCCATTCGCACTGTCATAGCTGATCAGCTTGCTGTTATCCACAATCGCATCATTCAAAGATTGCAGATTCTTAAAAACCGTCTCATCCGCATCGATGTAATCGTATTCCCGATCCTCCAGTTTCCCGATCTTTTCATCCAAAATCGAGAGATTCTTGCCCGCCGTATTTCCTTTGGCGATCCAATTCTCAGACTTGATCTCTTCGCGCGTCTCGCCGTAGACCTTCTCGCCCGTGATGAGACCCGTATCCTTGGCCCGGACCTTGCCATCCGCCGTCACCGTGATCACATTGTCGTCGGACACATTCACATAGCCCGCGCCCGTGTAATTCTTCTGCTCATTCAGCTTAATGGTGAAAGCATCCGTCCCGTCATTCGTCTGGACAGTGACCGTATTCGTCTTGCTGTCGACCGTGAACGTCTCATTCTTCGTCGACACCTTATTCCACACATTACCGCCGGTCGCGATACCGGAATTGTTCTCCTTAATCACCGCGCCCGTCGTGACGGAAATACGATTTTTATTGTTCTTGTCGATGGTGATATGATCACCCTCCGTGTACTCCGTACCGAGCCCATCAATCGTAAACGCAGTGCCGTCCGCATTGTTTTGAATGGTCACGGAGCCATTAGAAGCCGTGTAGGTTGTATTCTTGACCAGCTGCCCATAATTCGCCGCGTCATTCGTGCTTGACCCGGCGGTGACATTGACAATCTTACGGGTACTGGTGCTGGAACCTACGGAAATCGTATTCGCGGTATTCGCCACAGAGCCTTGCCCCAATGCCACCGCATTCGCAGCCGTCGCACTTGCTCCAGAGCCAAGGGCAACGGAATTATCGGCAGACGCATTGGCTCCGTAACCATAGGCCGTGCTGTTCGCTCCGTGTGTAACACCTGTCTTACCAAAATCTGTCGAGAGCCAATAGTTCTTGCTCGTCGCATAATCGGCGTCGTAATCTACGATGCCGGAACCGGAACCGGAGCCGAGGCCGTTGATAGTAAAGGCGGTACCGTCGGCGTTGTTTTGAATGGTCACAGAACCATTGGAAGCCGTGTATGTCGTGTTCTTGACGAGCTGTCCATAATTCGCCGCATCCGTCGCATTTGTACCGGCCGTGACATTGACAATCTTACGGGTAAATCCACTCGTCTCATCGGAAGAACCGACCGAAATCGTATTCGCGATATCTGCCACAGAGCCCTGACCGAGCGCGACTGCATTCGCCGCCGTCGCAGACGAACCATAGCCAAGTGCAACAGATTTTTCATTTGTTACGGAAGAAGATGTACCAAGCGCGATGCCGAAATCCCCCGTCACCTTTGCTCCAGGCCTCACTTCCAACGTCGCAGAACCGTCCGATCCGGTCGTCCCTGTTGACGGCACCCCGTTCCCGATGGCAATACCGGCAAGGCCACCGGAATCCGACGCCCCCGCGGTTCCGACCGTAGCACCGTTACCGGCGGCATAAGAATAAGCCGTATATGCATTGGAGCTGGAACCCAAAGCTATCGCATTTTCGCCATACGCCTTAGCCGTATATCCGATTGCCATCGACTCGGCTGCGGACGCATTAGCCAAGTATCCATAAGCCGTCGAATTCTCGCCGCGTGTCACGGACGTGCTGTCTGCCGCACCGTTCCAAGACAGGTCAACCCAATGTTTCGTCTCATTTCCAATGACAAGAGAAGACGTCGCGGCAGCCGTCTTGAACGTAAACGCGGTCCCACCGTCATTGGTCTTCACCGTCACAAGTCCATTTGAATCTGCTTCGTAAGGCGTATACGTAGTCGTCGCACTACCCCCATCCTCGGTCGTCACCGCCTGCGCATCGACGAGCTGCCCATACGTTGCCGCATCGGTATCGGCGGACCCGGCCGTCACATTCACAATCTTACGCGTGAATCCGCCAACTTTTTTAGAAGAACCGACAGAAACCGTATACTCGGTATCCACATTAGATAAAGACCCAAGTGCCACTGAATTCAAAGCTTCCGCACTTGATTTCCATCCGAGCGCCACCGAAGTTACCTTCGATGCACTTGCCTCCCAACCAATTGCAATACTAGCACTTTCAGTAACACTTGCGGACAGACCTATAGCAATACCATATATACCGGCATTATTTCCAACAGATTTACCGACAGTAGCACCGCCAATTGCCACCGTCTGATCGGCATAAGCCTTCGAACCGAAACCTAACGCCGTTGATTTTAGACCAGACGCATTAGCCGTATACCCATAAGCCGTCGATTCATCCCCATGTGTGACGCCTGTCGCACCAAAATCTGTCGAGAGCCAATATTTTTTGCTTGTCGCATAATTAGTGTCGTAATCTACAATACCGGAACCGGAACCGGAGCCGAGGCCGTTGATAGTAAACGCGGTACCGTCGGCGTTGTTTTGAATGGTCACAGAACCATTGGAAGCTGTGTACGTCGTATTCTTGACGAGCTGTCCGTAGTTCGCCGCATCCGTCGTGTTCGACCCAGCGGTGACATTGACAATCTTGCGCGTATTCGAGCTGGAACCCACGGAAATCGTATTTTCGGTATTCGCCACAGAGCCTTGCCCCAATGCCACCGCATTCTCCGCCGTCGCACTCGCTCCATAACCAAGGGCAACGGATTTATCCGCCGTTACGTTTGCAGTATTACCTACTGCAATACCATATGTGCCACCAGAACTTACCGAATCGGATGTACCAACTGTAGCGCCACCGAGTGCCAAAGAGTAGTTAGTATAGGACTTCGAACCATATCCTACCGCTATGGCATCAGACCCAGTTGAATTAGCGGTTACGCCCAATGCAATGGAATCCTCTCCACTGGCAGTAGCAGCATATGTAGAATTTGCATTACCTCCGCTTATTGCAATCGCTCTACTACCACTTGAGGAAGCATAATTCCCAATTGCCACACCGGAATTAGAAGAAGTTGCATTGTAACCAATAGCTACCGAAGCAGTTGAAGATGCACTTGCATTGTTACCAATAGCTGTCGCATAAGGCTTGGACGCATTGGCTCCGTAACCATAGGCTGTGCTTTTCGATCCGTGTGTAACACCTGTCTCACCAAAATCTGTCGAGAGCCATTTGTAATTGGTGTCGTCGTAATCTACGATGCCGGAACCGGAACCGGAGCCGAGGCCGTTGATAGTAAAGGCGGTACCGTCGGCGTTGTTTTGAATGGTCACAGAACCATTGGAAGCCGTGTATGTCGTGTTCTTGACGAGCTGTCCGTAATTCGCCGCATCCGTCGTATTCGACCCGGCGGTGACATTGACAATCTTGCGCGTATTCGAGCTGGAACCTACGGAAATCGTATTCGCGGTATTCGCCACAGAGCCCTGCCCCAATGCCACCGCATTCGCAGCCGTTGCGCTAGAACCATAGCCAAGGGCCAATGAATTTTGTGCTGATACAGAGCTTGCACTACCCAATGCTATACCATAATCAGCAGTCACTTTCGCCGGTTCCGTGGTTGTCAAATACCATCCCGGGTCATCAGGATCCTCCGTTATAACAGCACTACCAATGGCAATCCCACCAATCCCACCAGCCGTACCAGAAGAACTTCCACCTTGACCAACTAATGAACGAAACCCAATCGCAAGAGCTGACTGCATTTTCGCCGTAGCGTCGGTCCCAAGTGCTGTCGATTCAGAATCAGTCGCATATGCTCCACCCCCAACAGCAGTGGCTCTATCCTGCGACGCAGTAGCCGAGCCAGTATTTGCACCTGTCCCGCTAAGCGCCGTCGCCTGCACCGCCGCCCACGCACCTTGTGGGGCGCCCAAAAATCCGACTGCCAGCACGACTGCCGCCGTCAGGGATTTCCATTTTTTCTTGTTTACTCCGCTCATTTGGTACCATCCTTTCAATTAACCAAAAATGCTGTCTGAACTACATTCCGCCCCTTCAAGAGCCTTACAGGCGCTTTCTACGCCACATTTTCAAATATCCTACCACCCCCCCCCTATTTTCTGTCAAGAGGGAAATGACGTTTTCGCTCCTTTTCTGCTATAGAACTTTTTTATAAGAAACGCCATGCTTGATTCGTGCTTACTTTTTGCGGC
>CAVHDO010000051.1:0-9722 GCA_963634795.1 Oscillospiraceae bacterium | reverse complement strand
AAATTATGCGCCTGCAGCGCATTTTACCTTCCGGCCCTCCGGGCCACCTTCCTTAAAAAAAGGAAGGCTTGAGCAGTGCGCGCTCCGCGCGATTTTTATATAAAGATCCGTCGCGAAGCGACACCGCTTTTATCTGACGTCTGATGTCTGACCATCTGACGTCTCTACCCCGACTGACTTCTACACCAAGCAACGCGCAAGGAGACCCGCCTGTGCAAAATTCGCCGGCGCCGCGCCGACATTGTCAAAACCACAAAGAAGCACCGGGGCGCCGACGCGTCTCGCAGCCTTAAGTGGCAAGAATGCGTCATGAAGTAAAAGTTCCGTGAACAGGTGACGTAAGCATTTAAGGCTGAGCGGCGGCGCCCCATGAGCCGAGGCGAATTTTGCCCTGGCGGCGGCTTCTTTCTCTTGCTTCGTTCTCTTTCTTCCCCGGGGAAGAAAGAGAATGAAGTGCTGTAAGGAGTTCCGTACGAATTCATCATACAGCCCGCGGCGTATGCCGCATTTTGCGGAGCAAAATCATTCCACGCCACATGGCATAAAAAGAGAATCCTCCCCCAAAGTTTCATATAAAATTCCATAAGAAAAAAGCTGTCTCAAAAAAAGAGACAGCTTTTCTGGTGCCGAGGACCGGGCTCGAACCGGTACGAAGTATGACCTTCGGGGGATTTTAAGTCCCCTGCGTCTGCCAATTCCGCCACCCCGGCATGAAATAAAGGAAACCGCCGATTTTGCCGACGTTTCTATAGAAGAAAACGCCGATCATTTGCAATCGGCGCTTTTTTCGTCCTGGAGGCGGCACCCGGAATCGAACCGGGGATAAAGGTTTTGCAGACCTCTGCCTTACCGCTTGGCTATGCCGCCAGATGGAGCGGAAAACGGGACTCGAACCCGCGACCCCAACCTTGGCAAGGTTGTGCTCTACCACTGAGCTACTTCCGCATGGCGACCCGGATCAGATTTGAACTGACGATCTCCGCCGTGACAGGGCGGCATGTTAGACCACTACACCACCGGGCCGCAAAAGTACTTTGATAGTATACCGAATCCCCCGCACCCTGTCAAGAAAAAAAATAGAAACAAAAACAATCCATTGGATCATGACCACAAGTATACCCGACACTACCTTATTTCCCTCTGCGCTTTGCACTCTGAATCAGTTGATCAAGGTGAGTTTACAATACAATTGCAACAATTGGGCAAAAAACAATTAGCACACGAACCTCTATTATAATAGTATTTAAACAAATCATAATATTAAGAAGGATCATGCACTACTACCATCATCTTACACAATTTAAGCGCGAAAAAATACTGTATTTTGTAGCAAAGAAATATAGAATCTAATAAATTGCCAAAAAGTTGGGACGCAATAAATGCAGAATTTCGCATGAAATTCTGCATAATATCCACAATGCGGAATACATATCAACAACATCTCAAGATCAATATTTATGCCATCGGCGCAAACATTGACGACCATAAAAATTTATACCAATCGACACAAAAATAGTAAAGCTATGAAATAGTTACAAAAAAAGAAAATCACCCCAAAAAGCAATCCCCTTTGCTTATAAAAAAACAAGTCAGCCGCCGAGCTTCACGAGCACCTGCGCCATTTGCGCTTTAAGCTCGCGAATTTCTTTCGCCTGCGAAGCAATCTTGTTTTCCTGCTCCGCATTCTGCGCGCGAAGCGCATTCACCTCTTGCACCAGCTGTGAATTGGATGCACTTTGCAAAAACACCTTGCCGCGGCTTCCAAGTTTGAAAGAAACGCCCGCATTCATCAGCGCGTCGTCATACCCGAGCGTCCCGCCGAAGGAAACGGTCGTATCCTCATTCGGTTTGAAGAAAACGCCGAGCGCACCGGCATTCGCATTTTTATAATGGCCGTATCCCACCGCAAAACTCCATTTGTCATCGGGATTGAAAGCCTCCGGGCGAAGCGCCGCGAGAGCCGCCGCGCCCGCACCGACTTTCTTGACATCATCGGAAAGCACACCGACTTTATTATTTACGGAAATCACACTGTCCGTTACATTATCGCCAAGCCCCGCGTCCACAAGTTTTTTCGTATCGCCGATATCCGCCGACGCCCCCAAACCTATGATTGTGAAAGCATCGCCGTCCGCATTCGTTTTAATCGTGACCGAACCCTGCGAAACCGTGTACTTATCATTTTTCACAAGCTGGCCAAAAGTCGCCGCATCCGTATTTTCCGTACCGTCCGCCACATGGACAATCCGCCGCGTCATTGCCGTGCTGCCGACGGAAACGGTATTTTCTTCCTCCGACGTCGAGCCGTTTCCGATCACAATCGAATTGTCCGCCACCGTCGTGACGCCCGTGCCGAAGACGAGAGCATTGTTCGCCGCGAAATTGTTATTCATGCCGAGGACGACATTATTCGTCTCCGCGGGAATTTCTGCGCCCGATTCCGTGGTATCGCCGATGACATTTCCGATCCCGACGACGACCGCTTTATTCGCCGTGACCTCATTGCTCGCGCCGAAAACGTACGTATCGTTTCCTTTTTTCGGATCGGGAATCCTCTTGTTTTCCACGACAAGCACCGCTCCCACCGTATTGTTGTAGCCGAAAGCGGAAGAATTCTTCCCGTAGACGGTCACGCTCTGTCCCGCTGCCGCCGAATTTTCACCGGCCGCCAAATTATAGCTTCCGAGAGCCGACGAATATGCCCCATTGGCCTGGTTCTCCGCGCCCATCGCAACGGCGAATTTCTGCGTGGCCTGATTCTGCACGCCGAAAGCAGCCGCGCCCGTTTCCAAAGCGTCATTCCCATATCCGACAGCACTGGAAAAATACGAGCCCGTTGCTTTGTTTCCGGCACCCAGAGCCACATCGCCGGTTCCGATTGCTTTGTTACCAACGCCCACAGCCAAAGCGCCAAAGCCCGATGCGGTCGCCTTGTATCCGAGAGCCACAGCAGCGAAACCGCTCGCCGTCGTCCGGTCGTTGGTCACCGTTCCATTCCAACTGAAGCTCTGCGCCATATTCGCGACGCGAATGACATTCTGATTCGTCTCTTCGTTTTTGGTCATCGTGATCGAATCACTGCCGACATACGCATTCATCAGCTGCCCGACCGTCGCCGCATCGCTATCCGCTTCCCCGTCCGCCACATGAACAATCCGCCGCGTGACTTCCGGCGTCACGACCTTCTCCCCGTCCATGACCGCCGCCGCGCCGACGGAAACGGTATTCGCTTCCTCCGACGTCGAGCCGTTTCCGATCACGACCGAATTTTCCGCTACATTTCCCGTGATATTCGTCCCCAGAATCACCGCGCCGTCTCCGACCGTCCCCGTCACACCCGTCCCGACGACAACCGCGTTATTCGCCGTGACAGTATTGTTTCCGCCGAAAACGTATGTATTATTTCCTTTTTCCGTATCCACGGTAACCTTGCCGTCATCTCCCGTGATGACCGCGCCGACGACATTCATGTAGCCGAAAGACGCGGAATTTTGGCCGTACACCTTCACTTCCTGCCCCGCCGCCGTCGCGTTTTCAGCGGCCGCCGTGCTGTAGCCGCCGAAAGCCGACGCCTTTCTCGCCGACGCCGTATTGCTTATCCCGAACGCAGCCGAAAGCGTCTCGCTCGCTTTATTTTGAAAACCAAACGACGTCGCGTACGTCCCCGTCGCTTGGCTTTCATACCCAAACGCGGACGACACCCTCCCCGACGCCGTATTGTTGTACCCGAAAGCCGTCGCCTTTTCCTTCAGCGCCCGATTGGAAATCCCGAAAGCGGACGCATTGGCGCCCTTGGCCGTACTTGAAAGCCCGAAAACGACCGCGTTCTCCCCCTGCGCCGTCACGCTGTTTCCGACCGCAAACGCCGACTTCCCATCCGCGGCAGCCTTGAAACCGAGCGACAGCGAACCTTTTTCCGCATCCTGCTTCATATTTTTGACGTCGATTACATTCTTTGCGTCAATCGTCATCGTATCGCCCGCCGTGTACTCCTCCGCCCGCGCATTTGGCAACACGCCGAAAGAACCCAACGCCAAAGCGATCAATGCCGACAAGAAACCGATTTTTTCTTTTCTATCCATGATTCCCCTCCGACGGCGTATGTAAAAAAATAAATCATCCCATTTATTTCCGAATCTTTTGAAACTATCATATCATCCATCTCCCGAAATCTGTCAAATCTTTTTTGTATTTTCTTCCTTTCTCTTATAGAAAATTTTCATAAGAAGCGACAAGATCCATCCTCGAAACCAATACCACCCAAAGAAACGCTGTCTGCCGGCCGTTTCCCGCGTCTCATTCGTATGAAAAATTTTCCCCTCATGTTTTACCCAACAGTTAAAAGCTAACAACTATACTAAACGCCAAAAATAGTTTTTCACTTTCGCAAAAGCTGTAAAAAGTAATTTCTATTTCAGTAGTGAATTTGCAATTTTAACTGATTTTGCAGCGAATCAATCACGTTGCTTGAAAGTAAAGAGAGATTTTGTCGTTTAGTATAATAGCTATCTCGGACCTAAGCAAAAAAGCCGAGTGCCCCACCCTGTGCACTATGCACTGTGCACTGTCCCCTCACAAATACACATCCGTCGCGCCCGCGCCGCCGCTTCTTTCGTCTGCCGTGCGAAATTCTTTTACGTAAGGCTGCGTCGCCAAGTATTCTTGCACGCCGTGTCGGAGGGCGCCGGTGCCTTTGCCGTGGACGATGCGGACGGCGGAGAGGCCGGAGAGGAGGGCGTCGTTTAGGAAACTGTCAATCTGCGGGATGGCTTCGTCGACGGTGCAGCCGATGATATTCAGGCTGTCGTGAATCTCGCGAATCGTGGGCGACGGGCTCGCTTTTTTCCTTGTCAGCATGGCGGTCTGTTTCTTTTTCGGAATTTCCTGCTTGAGCGGCGCGAAACAGTGCGACGCGGTCGTGGTGACGGCCATGCCGCCGCAATCGACGGTGATTTTTTTGCCGGAAACAGTTTCGACGCGCCCGACGGTGTCTAAATTATCGACGAAGACAAAATCGCCGACATGAATTTGGGAAATATCGAGCGGCTCGCGGTCGCTTCCTTTTTTCGGGAGCGCGATGCCTTCGATGGCCTTTCGCGTCGCATCGACTTCGACGGTCAGTTTCTGCTTATCCAAATCGGCCGCCTGTTTCTTCAAATTTTTAATAATCGTCTCCGCTTGGATGCGCAAGTCGCGCTTCATGTCCTCCGCTTCTTCGCGCGCCTTTTCAAAAATGGCGTGCTTTTTTTCTTGGATGAAACGATCCGCCTCGGAGAGGTCGCGGTGCAGCGCTTCGGCCTCCTTCACCTTGGCCGCGAGCCGTTCCCGTTCCTGCTGCGCCGCTGCCAGCTCGTGATTCAGCCGATCCATGAGCGTTTCCATTTCATTCATCGGCGATTGTTTCTTCAATGCTTCCGCGCGGGCCAGAATCTCTTCGCCGAGGCCGAAACGACGGCAAATATTGAAAGCGTTGCTGTTTCCGGCCATCCCGACAATGAGGCGATACGTAGGCGCGAGCGTTTTTTCGTCAAATTCGACGAACGCATTTTCGATGCCCTCCGTCTCGTAAGCGAGTTTCTTCATTTCGGAAAAATGGGACGTGATGACGGCGGGGACGTTCTTTTTCGCCAAATATTCCGTGACGGCCACTGCGAGCGCCGCGCCTTCGACAGGATCGGTGCCGCTGCCGAGTTCGTCCAGGAGCACGAGGTCGCCCGCGCCCGCTTTCCGGATGAAGGCCGCGAGCTGCGTGACGTAGCCGGAAAAAGTCGACAGATTGTCCATGATGCTCTGCTCGTCGCCAATCACGGCGTAAATGTGACGGTAAATCGGGAGCGTCGTGCCCTCGGCGGCGGGAATGAAAAGGCCGGCCTGGTTCATGAGCGCGAGGAGCCCCAGCGTCTTCATCGCAATCGTCTTGCCGCCCGCGTTCGAGCCGGTAATCACGAGCTGGCGGAAATCCTGGCCGAGCGTGAGCGAAAGCGGCACGGCGGTCTTGGGATCCAAGAGCGGATGGCGCGCATTTTTGAGCTCGGCGGCCTTTCCCGCTCCGGCGCGGACGCCTTCCATGGAAACGGCGAGCTCGGCGCGCGCGAAAATCAGCTCGGTCATCGTCGCCAGCTTGCAACTCTCGCGGATATTTTGCGATTCCTTCTGCACGGATTTCGTGAGCGCGCGGAGAATCTCGGTGATTTCCTGTTTCTCCTCCGCTTCGAGCTCCGCCAAATCGTTATTCAGCTCGACGGACGCCATCGGCTCCATGAAGAGCGTCTGCCCCGTCTGCGAACGGTCATGGACGATGCCGCCGAATTTGTATCGATATTCCGCTTTGATAGGCATGACGAAACGGCCGTTTCTCTGCGTGATGATCGTGTCGCGGAAAAAATCGGCTTGGTCTTTGTCCGCCAAAAGGCGCTCGAAAGTGCGGCGGATTTGCGTGCGTTTCGCGACTTTTTCTTGACGAATGCGCAAGAGGCGCGGCGACGCATTGTCCGCGATGTCGCCATGGTCGGAAAACACGCGGCGAATCTCCGAAATGAGCGCACCCTCGGGATGGATGAGCCGTGTGATTTCCCGGAGCACCGGATAGATTTCATCTCGCGGCGGCGCGAAAAATTGCGCCATTTTTTCGTACGTTTCCAAAGACGCCGCCAAATCCGAAAATTCCTGCGGCAAGAGCACGACGTCCTTTTCCGCTTTTTCGAGCGTGTCGCGCAAATCGTGCGTTTCCCCCAGCGGCGTCGTGATTTCCGCTTGCAGGACGCCCACGGCCTCCTCCGTCTCCGACAGCAAGCGGCAGACGACCTCCGGGTACACAGACGGCCGCCACGACAGCGCGCGCTCTTTCGCGAGCGCCGAGACGGCGAAATCCGCCAGGCGCTTGCGTATTTCCGTAAATTCCAGTATCTGCAATATATCCGAATTCATCCGAGAACCCCTCTGAAAAAATGCCCGCGCGTGACGCCTGCGGAAAGTCCGGACTCCGCGCGTCCGCCGAGCGCCGCGGCAAAAGAGGAAACGAGCGCCGCCGCGTCTTCGTCCGTGCCGCGAATGTCGATGGCAAAGCAGGAAACGCCGGCGCGGGCGATTTTGTCCATCACCGGGCGCATATCGAGGCAGGCGCTGTTCAAAATGTGCATCCGGCAGGCCTCGTCGGTGCGAATGGGAAACAGCCGCCCGCCACCGTCGCGAAGACTGTAGCGGCCGCGTTCGCATGGCGCCGGGCAGCGCTCCTTGCACGCGCCGCCGCCCAAGACCGCGTTCACCGCGCAATATTCGGAAATCATGAGCTCGGTCCGCCCATAGACGGAGACGCCGACGGGAAACGGGGAAACGGCGGCCATCGCACGAATCTGCGCCAAAGTAAGCTCTTGGGAAACGAATGCCGCGGCGAGCCCCCAATCGGACACTTCGCGGAGCGCGTCCCCATTGAAAAGATTCAGCCCCGCGCCGCCGATGAGCGCGACGTCTTCGGGAATCTCGCCCGCCCATGCCATCTGCCCGACGCGCTCGATTTCCATCGCATCGGGACGAAGCGCGCCGAGCGCCGCGAACCGTTTTCGTTCCGCTTCCGACCGTTCTTCCCGCACAATGCGCGGCGTCGCGAAAATGACGGGGCGATTTTTCTCGCGCCCGAAATTCAAAACCGTTTCATACGCCGCAAGCGAAATTTGCCGATGCGAAAAGGACGCGCCGCCGAAAATCACGCCCGCTCCCGCCGAAATGGCCGCTTTCGCCTGCGCGACGTCATCCGTCCGCGCAAAAAGACGCGTGTCAAACCGGATCTCTGCTCGCTTTCGCGGCGTCACCGTCATCGAAGGCGGCGCCGGTCTGGCTTTCTCGAAACTGTCCCGACGAAGGCGCATCATGTCTTCGCAAATGTCCCGACGAAGGCGATTCAAAATGCTGAGCGGGACGAGGCAGCCGTCATTTTCGATTTCTGTCGTCTCGACGGAAAAAATCGTATTGCCGAGACGCGAAAGACCGCCCGCAATCTCTATTTCTGCTGTCGGCTCTTTTCGCGCCCGCTCCGCCGACTGTTCCGATACCGCCGTCGCCGTGTGCCCCGCCGCATCCGTCGCCGTCAGCCGAAACGATTCGCCCGGCCGCGCCGAAAAGAAAAACGAAAGCGGCACGCGACGCGAAAAGTTTTTCAGACTGAAAGTTTCCTTTTTCGGTTTCATCACCCAAAAGACATCGCCGCCCGAAAACGCCGGTGTCTCCGTGCGCACCGAAATTTTCCCGTTCGACTCCCGATGTAGCGCCGAGACGTCCGCAAAAGCGAGTTTCTTCTCTTCCGTCACATACGACACGCCGGACAAAGTTTCCTGCGCCGGACAAAACGAGGGCGCAAAAGTGAAACCGCGAGGCGTAGTGCGCGAAGCTGTTCCCGCCGGGATGCCGCGATTTCCCGGCACGTACGCCGTCCGCATCGCGCCGGAAATTTCGTGGTCCTGATAGCCATGCGTGTAGCCGCGATAAAATTGCGCCTGCATCGTGCGAAGAAGCTCGTCCGTGTCGCAAGTTTCCCCCGCGGCCATGGCGTCCAGCGCTTTTCGATACGCCGAAATCACCGCATAGACGTACACGGGCTCCTTCATGCGCCCCTCGACTTTGAGCGAGACGACGCCGGACGCCGCCAACGCGGGCAATCGGTCGATGGAAAGCATATCCTGCAGCGACAAAAGGTAGCCGCCGCGCGTTTCCCCCACGGCCCGCCCCGCCTCGTCGACCAATGTGTACGGCATCCGGCAAGGCTGCGCGCACGCCCCGCGGTTTCCGCTCCGCCCGCCGATGAAGGAGCTCATGAGGCACTGCCCGGAATAGCAGACGCAGAGCGCGCCATGCACGAAAACTTCGATTTCCGTGTCCGTCCCGTGCGCAATGGCGGAAATTTCCGGAAGCGACAGCTCCCGCGACAGCACGACACGCGAAAAGCCGAGCGAACGCAAAAAGCGAACCCCCGCCGCATCCGACACCGTCATCTGCGTGCTCGCGTGGAGCGGCACATGCGGAATCCGCTCCCGCGCCAGCCGCGCCACGCCCAAATCCTGCACCAAGAGCCCGTCGGGCGATACGCGCCCCAAGAAATCCAATTCTTCGGCGAGCGCGTCCCTTTCGGCATCGGCAATCAAAGTATTCAGCGTCACATAGACGGACACGCCGAGCGCATGACAAAGCGCCACGGCCTCTTCCATTTCGGCGCGCGAAAAATTTCCTGCGAAACGCCGCGCGCTAAACTGTTTCCCGCCCATATACACGGCATCCGCCCCGGCCGCAAGCGCCGCCCAAAGCCCCTCAGGCGACCCCGCCGGCGCCAAAAGTTCCATGTCTCTTCCTCCTCGTTTGTTTGTGTCATTATAGCATATGAATGAGATAGGGGCGCGGCTTGATTAGTAATTCCCTCTTTTGGGCACTCTCAATACTTTCCTAAATCCAAAACTTAAAACGTGTAATTTACCTTTAATATACAGGAATCAAAATATCAATCTCAAACAAAAAAAAATCTCAAAACTTTTATCGTTTTTTGCGTGATTCTCTAAAGTAAAACGTAGCATTCAAAAAAATACTAACGAAAACGAATCTACATATACTACGCAATTTTCTAAAATCGTCAATGAAAGTAATACCTGCGTTACTCATTACTTTCTCGTACTTGACAAAAATTTTAAAGCTCTCATTCCAGCCCACAATCTTTATTTCATACAAATCACGCCCATGTG
>CAVHDO010000050.1:0-10002 GCA_963634795.1 Oscillospiraceae bacterium | reverse complement strand
GCCTTCGGCGACCCATCATCCGGCGCTTCGCGCCACCTTCCTCCAAAGGAAGGCTTAATCGGTGGCGGCTCCGCCGCATTTTATAAAAAATCGCGCAAAGCGCGCACCGCTTAGCCCTCTTCAGGAGAAAAGCGTCCAGTGGACGGTTTTCAGTGGCCGTCAGGCCGGGTGATGGTCACACTATGTTAGAAAAAAGTTTTTTTCGACGGATAAATCTTTGGCGAATCGGTTCTTTGCTACATTTTCACATAGAGCCGTCCATCATCCGGCGCTTCGCGCCACCTTCTTCTTGAAGAAGGCTTAACTTGTAGCGGCCTCCGGCCGCATTTTATAAAAAATCATCGCCGCAGGCGATACCTCTTTCGTCTGACGTCTGATCATCTGATGTCTGACGTCTCCATCCCGCCTGACGCCCAAAACTAAGCACACCACCCTGTGCACTCTGCACCGTGCACTGCTTTTCCCAAAAAAAGCAAAAGAGGGCAGATCAAAATCTGCCCCCATTTACCTATCTTCCGACAATCGGAAAAATATTGCGAGAAAACCGACAGGCGCCCATCTCGGCGATTACTTCGCCGTCTTCGACACCCGATTCAACATTCCCATTCTGGAAAGAATCGCCACAATCTGCCGTTGCATTCTTTCGTTATTCGCTTCCAGATTCGCAATCCGTTTCGACTGCTCGATATTATCCTCCTTGAGGATCTGATTATCCGCCGTCAGTTTGTCATTGTTCTTGCGGAGAGAGGCCAGCTCCTGCGAGACGGCGGCTTCCGTGCGATACAATCCCATCTTGGCGCTACGAGTTCCGAGCTTGAAGGAAACGCCCGCATTCATCAGCGCATCATTATTCCCGACCGTCCCGCCGAAGGAAACCGTCGTATCCTCATTCGGTTTGAAGAAAACGCCGAGCGCGCCGGAATTTGCGTTTTTGTAATGGCCATAACCGACCGCGAAGCTCCATTTGTCCATCGGATCGAAAGCCTCCGGACGAAGCGCCGCCAAAGCCGCAGCCCCGGCACCGACCTTATTGATGTCGTCGGAAAGGTACCCGATCTTATTATTCACAGCGAGCACACCGTCCGTCAGATTATCGCCGAGACCCGCCGAAACCAATTTCGTCGTGTCCCCCGTCTTCGCCAAAATCGCACTGTGTACCGTACCACCCGTCACGATGCCGGTATTCCCACTCGCGACCACTCCATCCTTTTGGACGGCCAATCCTTTATCATCCACAGTCAGACCGCCATTTTCGGCCAGCTTCACAGAAAGACCTTTTTCATCCGCCGTGAGCCCGCCATTTTCAGCTACATTCACGGAAATTTCATCGTCGTCACTGATCGCGATCCCATTCCCGGCTTTATACGACGCGCCCTCTCCTCCGAGGTCCTCGATGGTAATCGTAAACGCATCGCCACCATTGGCATATTGAATCGCCTGCGAATAATTATTTTCCTTTGTGAATGTATACGTCCCGCCGTCCAACTTGAGACCATCAATCTTGGTATTCATCGTGGTGATATTTCCTTCCATAGCGGACACTTTCGTATCCAGTGTGGAAACATCGCCTTGCAACTTTGTGACATTCCCTTCCACCGTGTCAATCTTGTCCTTATTGGCCTTTACTTGCGTATCCAATGCACTGAGATTGGTCGCTGTGCTCTTCCCAGTCTTCACGTAGGTCCCGTCACTCGCCGGGCGCAATTCCTCATAGAGATCACCACCGGTCACGTAGCCGGCATCGCCAGACTCAATCGAACCGCTATCGAGGCTCACCTTCAATTTGAAAGCGGTCCCATTGGCATTGTTCTTGATCTCCGTTTCTTTCCCGACCTTCAATTCATAGGTCGCGTTGTTTACCAACTGCCCGTACGTCGCCGCATCCGTATTCGCCGTACCGTCTGCCACATGGACAATCCGACGTGTGACTTCCGCCACATCGACCTGCTTACCGTCGACCTCTTTTGTTGTCGCCGCCGCGCCGATGGAAACAGTATTCGCTTCCTCCGAAGACGAACCCGCACCAATCACGACGGAATTATCCGCCACCGTCGTGACGCCCGCGCCAAGAACAATGGCATTATTCGCCATCACGGTATTATTTGCGCCGAAAACATAGGTCCCATCGATCTGCGTTGTTCCCGGCTCACCGATAATATTGTTATGGCCGACAGCGACCGATTGATTCCCGTAAATGGTATTGCTGCTACCAAATCCAGAAGACTGATCTCCTTCTACATAGTTCCAATACCCCATACCGGACGACTGCGTCCCGAATACCATGTTGTAATAACCGACGGCGGACGACTGCTTCGACGCTTTGCCCTCCTCATCAGTCTCCAAACCGACTTGGTTATACACACCGATAGCAGAAGAACTGATTCCGTAAGCGCTATTATCTTTCCCCAAAGCCGCGGCGTAATCCGCCTTTGCATTGTTTTCTTTCCCCATCGCGACAGCGAAAGTGCCTTTTGCCTCATTTCCCCAGCCAACGGAAACAGCCGCTATGCCCGTCGAATGATTCAAAAGTCCGAGCGCCGTGGCATCTTCCCCATTGGCGACGCTGGCGATTCCGACTGCAAAAGCGCCCTTCCCAGTCGCTGTCAGAGGATCATACTCATCATACTCATCATGCTCCTTATCATACTTCAATTCTCCGACCGCCATATATTTGACATTAATCACATTTTCATCGTCAATCGTAATCGTATCACCGGCCTTATAACTCGTAGCGTCGCCCGTGACCTTGAGCCTGAAAGCCGTACCACCGGCATTCGTCTTGACCGTCACGATCCCGTTCTCGTCCGGTGTATAGGGCAAATACTCCGTGGTCGTAGCCACCAGCTTCCCGTCTTCCCAGGTCGACGTCGTCGAAACCTGCGCATCCACCAGCTGCCCGTACGTCGCCGCATCCGTCAGCCACTTGCCGTCCGCCACATTCGTCAGACGCGAGAGAACGGTATTCTCATACCCTCTTTCTACGTACTGCTTCTCGATCGCGTCATATACCATATATTTATCATTCTTCTGATGGCCGAAGGAAACCGTCGCGACGGTACTGTTTCCGTCTTCTTCGGTCAATCCTGCTTCTTCAGTCAATCCTGTATTCGCCACCGCCTGATACCCGATGGCGATCGATTTATCCGCCGCCGCGTAAGAATTCGTGCCAATCGCCACAGAGCCCGCACCGGCCGCGCGGTTTCCATACCCGAAGGCCGACGCCGCTTCCGACGTCGCAAAATTGAACGCGCCGAAAGCCGAAGACGAATTTGCACTCGCTACATTGGCATACCCGACAGCAGAAGAGCCGGTTTTGTCCGTCTGATTGTAAACGCCCACAGCAGAAGAATATTCCCCTCCCGCTGCATTCGCTGCCCCCAAAGCCGATGCAGCAAGTGCCGTCGCATCATTCCAGAAACCAATAGCAGAGGCGCTCTGTACATTGGCTGTATTTTTTGAACCCATAGCCGATGCCGTCGACCCCGTGGCTTCATTCCAATACCCGACCGCCGTCGACATACTCGTTTGCGCCGTATTTCGAATGCCCACTGCCACCGCGCCGTCGGCATTCACCGTATTCCATCTCCCGAATGCCTGTCCGCCATTGGCGACCGTATTCGCATAACCGAGATCCAAGGTGCTATCATGCAAATAGTTATACACCGTCTCTCCTTTGAGGAGTCCGGTATTCGACAATTCCACTTTCCCATTGGCTTTCGTCGCATTGGCAATCGCATCGTACACCGTGCCGCCATTCACCAGACGCTGATCGCCGGATTCGACTTTGCCGTTCCCTTCGACGGTGATTTTCACTTTCGTACTGTTACTGGCCGCGTCATTGTATTCCAATTCCACGCTCTGCGCAGCATTGGCATTGTCACTCGTGACGCTGTAACCGCCCTCTTTGGCTTTAATCAGCTGTCCGTACGTCGCCGCATCCGTATTCGTCGTGCCGGCTGCCACATGGACAATCCGCCGCGTGACTTCAGGTACAGTAGTCCCATCTTTTGTTGTCGCCGCCGCGCCGACGGAAACAGTATTCGCTTCCTCCGACGTCGAGCCGGCGCCAATCACGACAGAATTATTCGCCACCGTCGTGACGCCCGTACCAAGAACGATGGCATTATTCGCCGTGACAGTATTGTCCGCGCCGAAAACATACGTATCCACACCACCCGAATAGGTGATTGCTCCAGTATCAGAGTTTTCAGTAGCGGTGCCGACTACATTCTTGTAACCGAAAGCGGCGGAATTATCCCCGTACACTTTCACTTCCTGCCCGGCAGCCGTCGAATTGGAACCGACAGCGGTATTATAACCACCGAGAGCTGACGCATACTCTCCGCTGGCCGTATTTCTTGTACCTATTGCGACAGCACCTTTTTCAGACGCGGTATTTCCTATACCCATCGCAGCAGTACTTGCTGCAGAAGCGGTATTCCCTCCGCCGACCGCACTGGCCATGCCGGTTGCATTCGCTGTATTGCTGGCGCCGAGAGCCACGCTCCACCATCCGACGGCTGTATTCTCAGTCCCCATCGCCGTAGCAAAATTACTGGCAGTGCCATCCGTATCACCCGTCGTATTGTTGTATCCGACAGCGGCCGTATAGACAGCATACGCATGATTGGAAACGCCGATGGCCGAAGAATTTGCCGCTTTTGCCTGGCTTGTAGCGCCCAAAGCGACTGCCCCGCTGGCCAGCGCCTTTGCACCCGCGCCCACGGCCAAAGCCACGGAGCCAGTCGCTTCTGCTTGCGAACCGAGCGCCAAAGCACCGTCGCCGCTCGCCGTCGTCTCTCCATTGGTCACTTCGGTATCACCTGTGCTCTGCGCCATATTCTTGACGCGAATTTCTCTGCCGCTGTTAATTGTAATTGAGTCGCTGCCGCTGTATGCCGACTCTGCCAATGATTTGGCAATCGCATCGTACACCGTGCCGCCATTCACCAGACGCTGATCGCCGGATTCGACTTTGCCGTTCCCTTCGACGGTGATTTTCACTTTCGTACTGTTACTGGCCGCGTCATTGTATTCCAATTCCACGCTCTGCGCAGCATTGGCATTGTCACTCGTGACGCTGTAACCGCCCTCTTTGGCTTTAATCAGCTGTCCGTACGTCGCCGCATCCGTATTCGTCGTGCCGGCTGCCACATGGACAATCCGCCGCGTGACTTCAGGTACAGTAGTCCCATCTTTTGTTGTCGCCGCCGCGCCGACGGAAACAGTATTCGCTTCCTCCGACGTCGAGCCGGCGCCAATCACGACAGAATTATTCGCCACCGTCGTGACGCCCGTACCAAGAACGATGGCATTATTCGCCGTGACAGTATTGTCCGCGCCGAAAACATACGTATCCACACCACCCGAATAGGTGATTGCTCCAGTATCAGAGTTTTCAGTAGCGGTGCCGACTACATTCTTGTAACCGAAAGCGGCGGAATTCGCCCCGTACACTTCCACTTCCTGCCCGGCAGCCGTCGAATTGGAACCGACAGCAGTATTGTACCCGCCGAGAGCTGAGGCATACTCTCCGCTGGCCGTGTTTCCCATCCCCATCGCGACCGAACCATATTCAAAAGCTTCATTCGAGGTACCCAAAGCAACCGAATATTTTCCACTCGCCTTGTTATAGGCCCCCAATGCCGAAGCGCCAAGCTCCGTCGCCTTATTCAAAAATCCGACCGCTGTCGAAGACTCACCACTCGAAGTATTCTGGACGCCAACCGCCGTAGCATAGTCGCCCGCAGTATTTACCGCGCCGACAGCCGCCGCATAGTCGCCCGCTGAATTTTTATATCCGTAAGCGGCCCCAAAATCTCCCGTTACTTCGCTCCATAACCCAAGCGCAAGACTTTCCTTGTTCAGATAAGACCACACCGCACCGCCCGTGACAATTCCGGTATTATTTACCTCCACTTTCCCATTGGTAATAGCGGAAATCGTAGCCTTACTATTTTCCAAACTTACCTTGATTGTCTTCGACCCCTCAATCTCTTCAATTGTTGCGTACGCATTTTGCGGCACGCCAAAAGAGCCTAGGGCCAAAGCGACCAAGGCCGACACTACGCCAATTTTTCTATTGTTTTTCATGTTTTCACTCCTCCAACGCCAAAACATGGTTCAAAAAGTAAATCGACGAAGCAAGTAGCGCCAACATTTTGCTTCCGATTCCTTTTGTAGGAATTTTAACCTCCCCTCCCGGAATATGTCAATAGTTTTTTGTTTCTTCTCGTCATTTTATTATCGAACTTTTTTATAAGAGAGGGTATAAATGAGGCGTGGCTGGGATATAAAAGAGGCGTGGCTGGATTGGTGCTTGGCTTTTTCTGCGTTTGTGCGGAGAGATTTCTGGTGATAGAGATGAGGGAGCACAGCTGATGGCTGATTTGCTTTTGCGGCAGGCGGGGAAAAGCAGTGCACAGTACACAGTACACAGTACACAGTACACAGAGATTGGTGTGCTTGGCTTTTTTTGTCAGGCGGGAGGGAGACGTTTTCCGTGGGCCGGGCGTGAGCGCTTTATTTTTCATGCTGTATGAGGAACGGTAAACGGATAGCGGATGACGGATGACGGATTTTTTGTCAGGCGAGATGGAGACGTCAGACGGTCAGACTTCAGACGTCAGACTTTATAGGTGTCGCTTCGCGACATTTTTTATATTGCGCCTTCGGCGTCCCATCATCCGGCGCTTCGCGCCACCTTCCTCCAATAAGGAAGGCTTGACCGGTGCGCTCCGCGCGATTTCTTATAAAATGCGGCGGAGCCGCCACCAGTGAAGCCCTCTTTATTGGAGGCAACCTTCCGGTGGACGGTTGCCAGTGGCCGCAGGCCGGGTGATGGGACGCCAACGGCGAAAATAAAAAAAATCGCGCAAAGCGCTTCCTCTTTTCCTCGTCTCTATCAGCAGGAACGTCTCATCAGAATTGCCTCAAAGCCAAAAGCATATCCGTTATGCCTCTCAAATCTCAATTCTGTTTCTATTAAAAATACCCATCTTGCCAAAATTGACAAAATGGGTATAATAAAGTCAAGGACAGCCCGGAGTTGACGCCGGCGCTTCCCCAATATATTTATTGCTTGAGAAAAGGCCGTCGTTCAACCTGCTTTGGACAGGTCTTTTTTCGTGCTCAGACTACTTTCGCAGCATGATCACCAATGATATGATGATAGCAATCAGAGTCCCGAAAGCCACCATGAGTGACAAAGATTCGTAAACCGTCATGCGATCACCCCCTTCCGGGAAGACCGCCAACGGGCTGTCGTTTGTATTGTAAGAGAAATACGGGAAACTGTCAAACGGGGGAAAGTAGTGCACAGTACACAGTGCATAGATTGGCGTGCTTGGCTTTTTTGTCAGGCGTGATGGAGACGTCAGACGGTCAGACATCAGACGTCAGATTTTAGCGGTGTCGCTTCGCGACATTTTTATATGCGCCTTCGGCGACCCATCATCCGGCGCTTCGCGCCACCTTCCTCCAAAGGAAGGCTTGCAAGGTGCGCGCTCCGCGCGATTTTTATAAAATGCGGCGGAGCCGCTTCCGCTTTAGCCTTCCTTTGGAGGAAGGTGCCCGAAGGGCGGATGATGGGGCGCCAACGGCGTTATAAAAATCATCGCCGCAGGCGATACCGCTTTCCGCTCCAAGCTCACGGCTCAAGGCTCCAAGCTATCTCGCGCCTGACGCCCAAAGCGCAGCAACCATCTGATGTCTGATCGTCTGATGTCTGACATCTCAATCCTGCCTGACGAAAAAGCTGAACACGCTACATCCTGTGTACTGTGCACTTTCCCGTCGTCTGACCGTCTCAATCCTGCCTGACGAAAAAAACAAGCACAAAAAAACGGCTCCGAACTCTTTTCGGAACCGTTTCCTTTTTTATCGCTCCTGCTGGATCCCTTCGCCCACAATGCGGACGTCGAGCGGGATGTGCACGCCGTATTTCTCTTTTACGCGGCGCTGGACTTCGTGCAGGACGGCGAGGACTTGCTCGCACGTGGCCTTACCGTTATTCACGACGAAATCCGGATGTTTCGTGGAAACTTCGGCGTCTCCGATGGAAAATCCCATGAGATCACAATCTTTGATCATCGGGCCGACGTGGTATCCCGGCGGGCGCAGGTACATGGTGCCGGCGCTTCTCTTATCGAGCGGCTGTTTCGTCCGACGAGAGAGCTGGTGGTCATCCATGGCTTTTTTGATTTCGTCCGGGTTTCCTTTGGAGAGATGCAATTTGACGCCAAGGATGATGTCTCCGTTGTGCATGAAAATGCTGTCGCTGTCGCCATAGTGGAGGTCGTCCCAGCCGTATTCGCGGATGGTTTTCCCGTCGCGGGAGATGGCGCGAACGCTTTCGACGACGCGTTTCATATCGCGGCCGTAGCCGTTCGCATTCATGAAAACGGCGCCGCCAATCGTGCCGGGGAGACCGACGGCAAATTCCATGCCGGAGAGTCCGTTTTGCCAAGCGAGACGGGAAACGGCGCCCGTCGCCGCACCGCTCGCCGCTTCGAGCCATTCGCCTTCGCATTTCATATTCGCGGGAAGACGATTCGTGCAGACGGTGATGCCGCGAATGCCGAGGTCGCTCACCAAGAGATTCGAGCCGCCGCCGACGACGGTCACGGGGATATTTCCTTCATCCGCGCGCCGAAGCACCGCGGCGAGCATGTCTTCCGAAGTCGGGGAGACAAAAACATCCGCCGGCCCGCCGATGCCGTAGGTGGTGTGGCGGCTCATCGGCTCATTCACTTTCATTTCCTTTTCGGTGAGGATTCCTTCGAAAAATTTCGTCCAGTCTGTCATTTTTTCTCCAATTCCAGTACTTCCGTACCTTGTAATATCGCGTCATTCACGATCTTCTGCAAATCGGCGGCCACTTGCTGCCAGCGCATAAAGGCTTGCAGATAGGCCTGCGCCGCGCCGCTGTTGCTCACCATGACGGAAAGCTCCTGCAAATGCGAAAGCGCGCTCTCTTCCGGTTCTTTCCCGGCCATGCGCCCGTAATCGACTTTCATCTGCTCCGTCAGAAATTCGCGCACGAGGTCCCGCGCGCTGTCGTTTCCGCGAAGGTCGTCGGCCGCCGCGACGAGGCGTTTCATTTCATCGCATTCTTTCACCGCCGACGCCAGCTCATACGCCTTGTCATAAGGATTCATGTCTCTCCCCCTTTGAATAAACGTCCGCTTTCTTGCAATAAATGAGGAAATTGCAGTTGCCGCAGTGCTTCCGTCGCCACGATGGCCACCGCATTGGACAGATTGAGCGAGCGCGCTTCCTCAATCATCGGGATGCGGATGCACGCGTCTTCGTGCGCCAAGAGCAAGTCTTCGGGAAGGCCTTTCGTTTCCTTTCCGAAGACGAGGACATCGCCGATTTCATAGGAAATATCGCAATAGGCGCGCCTCGCTTTCGTCGTATTGTAGAAGAAACGGTGCCCCGCGAGCATCCGCGTGACGGATTCGTAATTTTCGTGCACGTGGACGTCGAGCAGATCCCAGTAGTCGAGCCCCGCGCGTTTCAAATGTTTGTCGTCGATGAAAAATCCGAGCGGCTTCACCAAGTGCAGCGTCAAATGTTCCGCGGCGCAAAGCCGGGCGATGTTCCCCGTATTCCCCGGAATTTCCGGCTCCACCAATACAATGTGCATCTCTTGTCCTCAAATCAGAAATTGAATCGCATTGGGTGAATTATACCAGAAAATGGGGGGAAAAAAAAGGCGAAAATCAAGTGCACAGTGCACAGTGCACAGTACACAGGTTGGCGTGCTCGGCGTTTGCGTCAGGCGGGAGAAAGTTAGCAATTAGCAATGAGCAGTTAGCAGTTCAGGTGCGCGCTCCGCGCGATTTATTATAAATTGCGGCGAAGCCGCCTCCGCTTTAGCCTTCCTTTGGAGGCAACCTTCCGGTGGACGGTTGCCAGTGCCCGTAAGGGCGGATGATGGGTCACCAACGGCGTTATAAAAATCATCGCCGCAGGCGATACCGCTTTCCGCTCCAAGCT
>CAVHDO010000049.1:0-10125 GCA_963634795.1 Oscillospiraceae bacterium | reverse complement strand
CGCCACATATTAGCCCTCTTCAGGAAGAGGGTGGCCGTAGGCCGGGTGATGGTCACTGTATGTGAGACGAAAGTTTTTTGACGTAGCCTGCTTTGTTTTTTTCTCACAAAGAGTTGTCCATCATCCGCCCCTACGGGGCACCTTCTTCCCGAAGAAGGCTTGACTTGTGGCGGCTTCGCCGCAATTTTTATAAAAACAAATGCGCGTAGCGCGTTCCAGTCAGCCCCCCTTTTTTCAGGAGAAAAGCGTCCGGTGGATGGTTTTCAGTGGCCGTAGGCCGGGTGATGGTCAACGTATGTGAAAAAAAAGTTTTTTATCAGAAGCCGTCACCTGGCCTCAATTCTCTTCATTCAAATCTCAATTCTTATTTTTGTGCCCAAAATGGTTTTGCTATCCTTCGAGTTTTGGAATATAATCATACCAAAATTATCGACTGAGAACGAAAAACAAGAGAGGGAACCATGGAGCACACAGCGCTTGAGGACCGGGCATTGAAGGATTTGCACTTTCGCGTCGAACTTGTCGCGCAGTATCATTCGCATTCGCAAATGGCGCGCCTTTTGACGGAAAATTGGGTGAAGGAAAATATGTATTGCCCTCGTTGCGGCCATCCGCACATTCGGCAATTTGAAAACAATCGGCCGGTTGCGGATTTTTTTTGCCCCGATTGCGGCAATCAATACGAATTGAAAAGCAAAAACGGAGCGTTGGGGCACAAAGTCGCCGACGGCGCTTACGATACCATGATTGAGCGCATTACGGGAAATAAAAATCCGGATTTCTTCTTTATGAGCTATTCTCGGACGGATTACACAGTGCGTAGCCTCCTTCTGATTCCCAAATATTTTTTTGTTCCGTCCGTTATTGAGAAACGGAAACCTTTGACGCCGACGGCTCGCCGTGCCGGCTGGGTCGGTTGCAATATTATGATCGATCAGATTCCCGAGCAGGGTCGAATTTCCATTATCGAAGAAGGAACAGCCAACGACAGCCGGGCAGTATTGCAAAAAGTCAATGCAAGCCATCGATTGGAAACGAAAAACATCAAAAGTCGCGGCTGGATGATGGACGTCTTGCTCTGCGTCAATCAAATCACGACTTCTCATTTTTCGCTGGATGATCTGTACGCTTTCGAAGAATCACTGCAAGCCAAGCATCCGGAAAATCGCAATATCAAACCGAAAATCCGCCAACAGTTGCAGCTCCTCCGCGATAAAGGTTTCCTTGCATTTTTGGGAAATGGTCAGTACCAAAAGCTATAGATTATCAGGTGAAATTTAGTTTGTTCTGTGCTCTGAACAATCCGACTGTTTGATCGAAAGTCGAATCTGATCCATAATGGATGAAATCATTTTGGGATTTTGGCAAAAGAGGAGCAAAAATGACGAAAAGATTTACGATTGCAATCGAGGAAACTTGCGTTGAAGAATTTGAAGTTATGGCTGAATCGCAAGAAGAGGCAATAGAAATAGCTGAGAAGCGATACAGAAACGGAGATATTGTTCTGGAGCCCGGAGAAGTCCGATTTCGGCAAATGGCCATTGTAGCACCTTCCGAAGTATCTACAGAGTGGGTGGAGTTTTAGGAGAATCTGAAGAATTAAATTTCACATTGAAAGAGCTCATCATCAAGGAGCAGCACAATTGCCGGGCGACGGGGTATTGGAAAACGAACAGCGTGAAATACAATTTTCTGCTGATAGCGCATGAGTACTTGTTTGTATTTCGGAAATAGAAACGGATTTTATATATGAGATGGCGGCCAAGCGGTCGCTTTTTTATTGTGCCGTATTCTACGGAATGTGTGTGATTCTTTTTACTGCTGACGTTTTCTTCCTGCCTGAAAAAAAAGGCAAGAAATTTCTGCCGTCTGGCGTCTGATTGCCTGACGTCTCTGCCGCATCTTTTTATAAAAATCGTCGCCGTCAGGCGACACCGCTGTTCGCTCCAAGCTCCCGGCTCGCCGCTCCAAGCTATCTCGCGCCTGACGCAAAAAGTGCATCACTGTCTGACGTCTGACGTCTGACCATCTGACGTCTCCCTCCCGCCTGACGCAAAAAGCCGAGCATGCCAACCTGTGTACTGTGCACTGTACACTTTCCCGCCCTCTCATTTTCCAGAATGCGACGGATGTGTTACAATAATGAGCAGAATCGATGATCTTATTTCCGGAGGGCGCCTTGGAATTTTTTTCGCATTTGTTTGGTCAGACGAAGCTGAAAGCGCGGGTTTTGCGGCTTTTGCGCGAGGAGCGGCTTCCGCACACGATGATTTTTCAGGGCGACGAAGGGCTCGGGAAGACGACGGCGGCGCTGGATTTGGCGGAAGCGGTGACGGGGACGGGCGTGTGGGAGGAGTTTCCTTCTTGGCAATCGGAGGAGGCGGAGAAGGATCTCTTGCTCGTCAATCGGGCGGGGCGGATTTTTTACATTCGTCCGCTCGGCGCGTCGCAGACGCTTCGCATTGAGCAGTTTCGTGCGTTTCTGCAAACGATGGCGACGTTTGACGATGCGGTGCGCGTGTGCATCATCGACGAGGCGCAGGGTATGCGGCGGGAGATTGCGAATGCGCTTTTGAAAACGCTGGAAGAGCCGCCGAAGAATGTGTATTTCATTTTGATCACGCACGAGCCGGAGGCGCTACTTCCGACGATTCGTTCGCGCGGGGCGGCGTTTCCATTTTTCGCGCTGTCCGAGGAGGAATTTGCGGCGCTCGTCCGGGCGCGGGGGGAGGTATTTCCTTTCCGGGGCGCGGAGGAGATTCACGCGGCGTTTCTGCTGTCGGAGGGAAATCCGGGGATGGCCGCGGAGATGTTTGCGGAAACGGGGACGCGGCAGCCGGAAACGGCGATGGATGTGTGGGAAATTTTGACGGTCTCGGCGACGCCTTTTTCGGAGGCGGCGGGTTTTGCGCCGAAGGAGAGGCCGGAGATGCGGCGGATGCTACGCTGGATGGCGCTGGTCGGGCGGGATCTGTATGTGCTCGCGTCGGGCGCGGGGGCGGATTTTGTCCGGTGCCGCGGCGTCTTGGGGCGGGAGGAAAATTTGCTGTCTTCTTGGGGAGGGGAGCGGGCCGCCCGGGCGGTCGAGGCGCTCAAGGAGGCGGAATCGGCTTGCAAGCTGAATATTTCTCTCAAAAACATTTGGGATGCGGTGACGATTTCTTTGGGGCGTATCCGAAAGGAATAAAAATATGGAAAAAATCGTGGGGATCCGGTTCAAAAAGGCCGGCAAAATTTATGATTTCTCGGTGGGAAATTTGGCGCTGTCGCTGCACGACGCGGTGATTGTGGAGACGGCACGCGGGAAGGAGTGCGGCTATGTGGCGCTCCCGCCGCGCGAGGAGGAGGTCAAGGAGGGCGCGGATCTCAAGCCGGTCCTGCGCTTGGCGACGGAGAAGGATAAGCTCCAGATTGAGAGAAATCATGAGCGCGAGAAGCAGGCGTTTTTGATTTGCAAGGAAAAGATTGCGAGACGGAATTGTCCGATGAAATTGTTGCGCGCGGAGTATACTTTCGACCGTTCGAAGATTGTGTTCTTTTTCACGGCGGACGGGCGCGTGGATTTTCGGGAATTGGTGAAGGATTTGGCGGCTGTCTTCCATACGCGGATTGAGCTTCGGCAAATCGGCGTGCGGGACGAGGCGAAGCAGGTGTCGGGAATCGGGCCGTGCGGGCGGCCGCTTTGTTGCGCGTCGTATATGAGTGATTTCTTGCCCGTTTCCATTAAAATGGCCAAGACGCAGGGATTGTCTCTCAATCCGACGAAAATTTCCGGCGCTTGCGGGCGGCTGATGTGTTGCCTGCGCTATGAAAATGAATTGTATGCGAAGGGCGAGCTCAAGTGTCCGAAGCTTTTGGCGCAGGAACGCGGGGACGACGAATCGGCGCCGCGCGTGGGGCAAAAGGTCACGACGGACGCGGGCGACGGGGTGGTCGTGTACGTGAATGCGGCGAAGAAACAGGCAAAGGTGCAGCTCGGGCAGAAGACGAAAATGCTGCCGTGGGACGAAATCGTCCCGATGGATTGAAGATGAATTGGGCGCTTCGCGAGGGGGAGCGGCTTGACGATCTGGTGCGGGACGGGATGCACATCATCCAGCGCCCGGACCAGTTTTGTTTTTCTGTCGATTCCGCGCTGCTGGCGCATTTCGTGTCTGTGAAGAAACACGACCGTTTCGCGGAGCTCGGCACCGGGACGGGCGGGATTGCGCTCTTGCTCGCAGCATTCGGCGCCGCGCACGTCACGGCGATAGAGAAAAATCCCGTCCTGGCCGATTTGGCCGCGCGCAATGTGAGAGGAAACGGGAAAGAGGATGTCGTTTCCGTCCTTTGCGCCGATTATACGAAGTTGGAAGGCATGTTGCCGCCGGGGACATTCACCGCCGTCGTCGCCAATCCGCCGTATCGACAGCAGGGCGCCGGTCGGCTTCGGAAGGGAAATGACGTCTCTTGCGCGACGCACGAACTCACCGCGAGTCTGTCGGATGTTTTTGCGGCGGCTGCGTACCTCATACAGGATGGCGGCCGCCTTTTTATGGTGCATCGCGCCGACCGCCTCGCCGATTTGATCGGAGAAGGACGGCGGTACCGTTTCGAGGCGAAGCGCCTTCGTTTCATCCAAAGCCACGAAGGGGAAGAAGCGCGGCGCGTCCTCGCGGAATGGCGGCGCGGAGGCCGGGCGGATGTGAAAATTTTGCCGCCGCTCGTCATGCACCGGGCGGACGGATCTTTGACGGACGACATGCTCGCCGTCTACGGAAAGGAGCCAACATGAGCGAAGTCACGGCCGGCACGCTGTATCTCGTGCCGACACCTATCGGAAATTTGGCGGACATGACGCGCCGCGCCGCCGAGATTTTGCGCGATGTCGACCTCGTCGCCTGCGAAGACACGCGCCACACCCGCATTTTGCTCGATCATCTCGGCCTGGCGAAGCAAGTCGTTTCCTATCACGAGCACAACAAGGAAACGGCGGGGCCGAAACTCATCGAAGCGCTCCTTGGCGGCGCCTCCGTCGCGCAAGTCTCCGACGCCGGTATGCCCGTCATTTCCGACCCCGGCGCCGACCTCGTGCGTCTCGCGCTCGCGGCGAATATTCCCGTCGTCCCGCTCCCCGGCCCGAACGCGGCTCTCACGGCGCTCATCGCCTCCGGTCTCCCCGCGACGCAATTTGTCTTCGTCGGTTTCCTCCCACGCACGAGCAGCCGCCGAAAAGAACTCCTCGCCGCCGTCCGCGACATCCCCTTCACGCTCATTTTCTACGAAGCGCCGCACCGCCTGAAGGAAACGCTGAAACTTTTGCAGGAAACCCTAGGCGACAGACGCGCCGCGACGGCAAGAGAACTCACGAAAAAATTTGAAACCTTCTCCCGCGCCCGCCTCTCGGAATTGTTACAGGAAATAGAAGAAACGCCCCCGCGCGGCGAATACGTCCTCCTCGTCGAAGGCAAAACGGAGAAAACGGCAGAAAAAGCGCCGGAGACGGATTGGAAAGAAGAAGCGGAAAATCTGGCGAAAACAATACCAATTAAAGAAGCCGCCCGGCAAGTGGCAGCCAAAAGAAATCTTTCGCGGAGAGAGGTGTATCAGTTTTTAGTGCAGAGGTTGACGTGCTGAGCTGTTTTGTCAGGCAGGATGGAGACGTCAGACGTCAGACATCAGACGGTGATAGACTTGGTGCTACATTTGTGGCAAAGACGTCAGATGGTCAGAATTCAGACGTCAGATGACGTTCTTGGATTTTTGCGTCAGGTGGGAGATAGTTGTTAGCGATAGTTTAAACAGTGCTGTTTCGCTATGATGATTTATATAAAACGGGGAAAGTGTTACTTGTTTTTAAATTTTTTGACTCAGCGCTCAATTTTTCTTTTTTAATGGATTGCTACAGATTTTTGGATTTGATATAATGAATGAAACTTGACGACAGTCGGTTTCTTTTATTTTTGTGAGAGGGCGGGTTATAATGAAAATGTCATTTGCCATAGGCAAAGCGGATATGTTTGATGTGTCCGCTTTTTCTCATAAAATAGCGAAAAATCCCCTATTTTGGATGGGGGGGGGGCAAGTAAAACCGATTTGTGCTGTTATTATTTAAAGTCTGTTCTTGGAGATTTTTTCTTCGAAACGGGCTTTTTTTATGCACTTTTGTAAGATAGGATGAAATTGTCTGTGAGATGTGGCGTAGAAGGGTGATCGGTCATGACTCGGATTTTTATTGCTACGACGAAGCGGTATCGGATGCCGGAGGGAGAGATCTATTGTCCTATCCAAGTCGGCGCGGTGGGGAAAGAAAGTATCGGGTACGCAAGGGACGATAGCGGGGAGAATATTTCTCACAAAAATCCGCATTATTGCGAGCTCACTGCGCTGTATTGGGCTTGGAAGAATGCGGAAGCGGATTTCATCGGGCTTTGTCATTACCGTCGCCATTTCACGCGAAAAGAAGCGCACACTGCCCAGGGAAAATGGAAAGAAATCTTGACCGACCGGGAATGGGAGCGGCTTTTGGCCTCGTATCCCGTCATCGTGCCGGATAAACGGAAATATTTCATCGAGACGAATCGTTCGCATTATTGTCACGCGCATCCCGCGATTGGATTGGATGAGACCGAGCGAATCATCCGCGAGAAATATCCGGAGTATGATGATGTTTTTCAGATAGTCATGCAAAGGACTTGGGCGCATATGTTCAATATATGCGTCATGCGCCGCGATTATTTTGACGCGTATATGACTTGGCTTTTTGACGTTCTCTTTGAACTGGAGAAGCGCGTGGACGTCGTCGGCTGGGATACTTTTCAGCAAAGAATGTGTGCTTTCGTTTCTGAGCTCCTTCTTGATGTCTGGCTGGAAAAGAATGATATTCTGTATGCGGAGCAAAATGTGAGTTTCATGGAGAAACAAAACTGGCTGAAAAAAGGCGGACTGTTTTTGAAACGGAAAATTTGCGGACACTGATTGCGAAAAGAGGAGCGGAGGAGAGAGGCGGGATGTCGATGAAAAAATTGTACGATTTTGTGAATACGCAGGATGACGCGAAAAAAGCGCTTTACATTAAAGGGCAATGCCGAACGGACAAGGAAGCTCTTTTGAAGATGAAAAAGGGCGAGACGGCGGATCTCACCACCTATTTCAATTCGTTCAGCGCGAAGAAATGGAAACGCTATACTACGCTTAGAGAAGTTGCGCTTTGCTTGGAAGGGAAGGGGAATTTTTCTGTCAGCATTGAGCAAGTTTCCGCGGGCGGCCACATGGAGTGGATGACGTTTTCTATGGAAGCGGGAGAATTTTTTCAAAGTTTTTCGATGGCTGATCTTACTGGCGATATTTTGGGATTTACGCTTCGCTGCGAAAGCGATGAAGGTGAAATTACGCGAGGCGCTTGGTACGGCGAATTTGAAAAATGGGAAGAGAAAACCATCGGCGTTTCCATCACCACATTCAAGAGAGAAACCTACGTCCGAAAGACGATAGCGACCTTGCGCGACTTCCGGCGGGGAAGAAATTGGCTCCAAGTCTTGGTGGTTGATAACGGAAGCACGCTGACGCCCTGTGAAGAAGACGGCCTGCGCATTATTCCCAATAGAAATTTCGGCGGCTCCGGCGGTTTTACCCGCGGCATGATGGAGTACGTCGAAAGAGGCGAGGCCGACTACGTCCTTTTGATGGATGACGATATCGAATTGGAGCCGTCCGCCATCGAGCGCACCCACGCCCTTTTGTGCGGGCTCAAAGACGAATATAAAGAAAGCTTTTTAGCCGGCGCGATGCTTTTTCTAGAAAATCCTACGGTGCAATATGAAAATACAGCATGCTTTAAGATATTTCGGCTTTATGGTAAAGGGAGAGGATATGATTTGACGAGTATGAATAAATTACTTGTCAATGAAAAGATTTCTGCGCCTCAAAATCGGTATGGTGCATGGTGGTATTGTGCGATTCCCACTTCTCGTATTCAAAAAATCGGTTATCCGCTTCCTGTTTTTATAAAGGTGGATGATATAGAGTATGGGATACGAAACGGAAGGGAAGTGATGAGCATGAACGGGATTGGGGTGTGGCACCAATCATTTGAAATGAAAACAAGTGCTATTATTTATTATTATGCCGATAGAAATATGTTGATTTTGAATCATTATGCGATGGCGTGCAATAAAGTGACTTTTTTGTTGGCATTACTTGGACGTATAGTGAAAAGGGGAATACAAGGGAAAACGAGGGGTCTATATCCGCTACTTTGGGCCTTGCGAGATTATAATTCCGGATTGGAAGGAATAACAGCGATTCCCGCCGATCAAAAAATGGCGAGGATTTCCGAAGAAATTTCTTTGCCGCTTCCTTCGGATTTATACAGCGCGCTTCGAAAGGAAATCGGGAAAGCAATTATAAATTATCGTCAGGCGCATGAAAATTTTATTCGCTTTCGCAGGGATAAATTGCAAGACGCGACATTTTGGAAATCGTTCATGATGTAGAAAGGAATCGTATGTGGCATTGGATTCAGGAATTGATACATTATAAATTTTTGGTACATGAGCTGGTCATACGTGATATCAAAAAGAAATACAGACGGTCGGTGCCGGGAATCGTTTGGAGTGTCTTGAATCCTTTATTGACCATGGCGGTGACGGCCATGGCGTTTTTGGGGGTGTCGCACGGCATCAGCTTGATTAAGAAAATGTGTAATTCATGTGGCTTGGCTCGAATGAGAGCAAATTGTTACTACAGGAGCAGCAAAAGAAGTTTGCAGTCGTTATGAAATGATTTAGGCGAAAAGGAGTATGAAAATGCGTTTACAAAACATTGTGTTTCCTAAGATAGGAATTTGCACGGAAGAGGCGCTGTATTTTCGTGCGACGGAAAAGGATGGTTATTATGACTACGAAAATGAAAAGTTGATGATTTCGGCGGGAGGCACTGCGCAATTTAATACCTATTTCAATTCTGTCTTGGGGGATCGATGGAAAAAATATACGGTAATTCAGGATTTGGGGATCATGCTCATTGGAGAAGGCCGAGGGATTTTGAATGTGTATAGAGATTCTTCTTTTAACGGGAAGGAGCTCGTTTTTTCCGAGGAGATTTTGCTGTCTGAAAAAGGAAATTCACATCTGATTTTGTCGGAGGAAGCGCAGATTTATGGGATACTTTATTTTGAATTTCATGCGCTGGCGAACTCTTTGATTTCCGGCGGCGAATTCTTTACGAATGCGGAAAAGAAGCAAGACGTTTCTATTGGCGTTTTGATTACCACCTTCAAAAGAGAGTCGTATGTCCGGCGAAATATGGATTCGTTTAAGAAACATTTGTTTGGTAAAATTAGTGATGAAAAACTGCATCTCTTTATTATAGACAATGGGCAAACCTTGGAGGATTTTGATTCGGAACGAATTACAGTTATTCCAAGTCAAAATTATGGTTGCTCGGGTGGTTTTGGAAAGGGAATGTTGCTTAATTATTGCCTCGGGAAATATAATCATGTTGTATTTTGTGATGACGATGCGACGTATGAACCAGAAGCATTTTTGCGCCTGTTTTGTTTTTTGGCATTAGCCAAGGATGCAAATTTGTGCGTTGGAGGTTCCATGTTATTGCTGGATGTACCATTTATCATGCATGAAAGCGGCGCTACGTTTTCTTGTATGATGGGGAATCCTTTACATCATATGCTGAATATGACTGACTACCGGTGCTTAGGTCGATTTAATATTGAAGAAAAGACATTGTACCATGCGTGGTGGTTTTTCTGTTGTCCGACTATTTTGGCGGAAGAGATTGGATTGCCTTTGCCCCTTTTTTTCCAAATTGATGATATAGAGTATAGTGTGCGGCTCCGGGAGAGAAATTACAAAACGACGGATTTGAACGGGATCTGTGTATGGCATTTATCTTTTTGGAGAAAATATTCGACGGTGGTAAATTATTATTGGGTCAGGAATTCATTGATAACGCATTTGTCTCATAACTTGGGGGTAAATGCGTGGTCATTTGTAAAATCTTTTAGTCGATATTTTCTTTCGTATTTATTCGTATTTCAATACGATAGAGCAAACATGATGCGGAAAGGCTTAGAAGATGCGCTAAAGGGGCCGGAGTTTCTTATGACATTGGATCCCGCTTCTTATC
>CAVHDO010000048.1:0-10386 GCA_963634795.1 Oscillospiraceae bacterium | reverse complement strand
AATTGCAATGTGAAACGATTGTGCAGCTTGGAATTTCCTCTCTGCGCCGCCAGGAACGATTTAATCAGGCGCTGCCCGCGACGAATGCGCCCGATTTCATCTTCGCCATTGTCCATAAAGCGCATATAGGCAAAAGCACTCTCGCCGTCGAGCACCTGCACGCCTTGCCTAAGGGAAATGTCCGCGCGCCCGTCGCGGTCCTTGTGGCTCATATTTTTTTCCACATACATTTCGAGCGGATTTCCGTTTCCTATCAAATTGGCAAAGGTCGTCTCGTCGAAGACGGCGTAGTGCTTGATGCGGATGTGCAATACATTTTCGACGGCGGAAACCAATCGCTCGGCGCCGTTTTTATATTCGCTTCCCAAGAGAAGAATCGGCTCGTCTTCGGCGCTGATTCTCGTGCATTCCGGCAGCGCGATGAAATACATTTCCTTGATTTTCTGATTGTACGCCATGAGCCAGATGGCCGCTGCCTCGTCCGGCGGTTCTTTTCCGAGTCCCAGAAGCAAATAGTATTCCGTCGATTCCCCGTCGGCGCCCGTCCCCGGCGAGCTCCACCGGGTCAACGCGGTGGCGATGCCCCAGAAGATGCCGTACAGGAGAGCCGCCAAAAGAAGCAGACAGAAAAACAATTTCTTGTATCGAATGCGTGTGCGTCTCATGCTTTGTCGTCCTTGTGCGATTCTTCGTAACGCAGCAGCAAATCGTTTCGCCCGTCTATCGTGAGCGGATGCAAATATTCGTGCTCGTCGGCCAAGTGGGCAATGGTGTCGTCATAGGCGACGAGGCACGCCCAATCCAAATCTTTCCCGGCGGCGCGGCGGATGTCTTCCACGCCCGAAAAATCCCGATTCGGCTCGATGTAATCCGCCAGAAACAGAATCTTGTCCAAGAGTTTCATGCCGGGCTTTCCCGTCGTATGGCAAGCGACGGCGGACAGAATTTCCGGATTTTGGATGCCGTAATGTTTGTGAGCGAAAGCGGCGCCGGCCGGTCCGTGGAGCAAATTCGCGCTTTCCAGCATCCATTCGTCGATGGGATAGCCGCCAAGTACCTCGGCTTCTTCGGAAACGAGCGCTTGCATGACGGGAAGTTTCTCGTGTTTCATGCAATCGTGCACCCAGCCCGCCAGCTCCGCCGTATTCGGGTCCGCGCCGTAGCGAAGCGCCAGATTTTTCGCGCTCTCCGCGACGCCCTCCGTGTGACGGAAACGTTTCTTCGTGAGCCGCGTTTCCAAATCTTTCACAATGCGATGAAAGTCCATGTCCGTTCCTTTCAAATGGTCGTGTATAAATGATGCGCCCGAATGTACTCGATGACGGCATCCGGGATGAGATAGCGCACGGAGCGAGCCTCGCGCAGGAGACGACGAAGCGCCGTGGAGGAAATTTCCAGCTCGGGCGTGCGCAGGAAATGGATTTTTTTCTCTCCGATTTCGCCGAAGTAGCGCATGGCCGATTTCACGCGTTCTTCGCTGCCGGCACGGCTCGTGCAAATGAAATCGCAGGAGGCCAAGAGTTCGTCATTGTATTTCCATGTCGGAAGGTCGGCTATCGCGTCCGTCCCGGCGATGAAATAAAATTCGGTCCCCGCCGGATAGATTTTTTTCAGCTCGTGTATCGTGTCGACGGTGTAGGAGGGACCCTCGCGTTTGATTTCGATGTCGGACACGCGAAAGCGATCGTTTCCGGAAATCGCCAGCTTAACCATGTCGTAGCGATTTTGTTTCGTAATGTCGCCGCGAAGAATTTTCCCCGGCGTGTCGCCCGTCGGAATGAAAATCACGTGCGAAAGGCGAAACACTTGGCGCGCTTCCTCCGCAATGACCAGATGCCCCATGTGAATGGGATTGAAAGACCCACCGAAGACGCCTATCCGTTCTGCCACCAAGTCAACACTCCTTCCAAAATTGCCATCGCGACGCCCATCGCCAGCAGCCACTCCAGAAAATGATAGAGCTCGTAGCGCCCTTTGAGGGATTTCGTGTGATAGAAAATCCACCATTTGCATTTATAGGCGAAGGACAATTTTTCGCGCGTCGGCATCATCCGCGAATCTGTCCGTTTCCGAAAATTTTGTATTTGTACGTCACCAGCGGCGCGAGCGCGACGGGACCTCGCACGTGAAGTTTCTGCGTGCTGATTCCGATTTCCGCGCCCAGTCCGAATTCAAATCCGTCGGTGAAACGCGTGGACGCATTCGCATACACGCAAGCGGCGTCCACCGCATTCATGAACCAGCGGATGGCTTCTTTGTCTTCGGAAACGATGCACTCGGAATGCTTCGTGCCGTATCGGGCGATATGCGCCGCCGCTTCCTCGACGTCGGCCACGACGCGCACGGACAGAATCAAATCGCCGTATTCCGTCGCCCAATCTTCTTCCGTCGCTTTCGCCGCGTTTCCATCCAGTGCGCAGATGGCTTCGTCGCCGCGAATTTCGACGCCCTTGGCACGAAGCGCGGAAAACAGCTCCGGCAGGATGGTCGGCGCGATGTCTTTGTGAATCAGGAGCGTTTCCATCGCGTTGCAGACGGACGGGCGCTGCGTCTTGGCGTTGACGGCAATCGCCACCGCTTTGGCCGGGTCCGCGGCTTTGTCGATATAAGTATGGCAAATACCGCTCCCGGTCTCAATCACGGGCACGCGCGCCGTCTCGGTCACGAAACGAATGAGTTTGGCGCCGCCTCTGGGAATGGCCAGATCGACGGACTCTTTCATCGAAAGAAGCGTATTCATCAGCGCGCGATTCGGATCCAAAACGGAGGAAACGGCTTCTTTTCGGACGCCGTGTTTCTCCAAAATGTCCTGAATCAATTCCGTCAGCGCGGCATTCGTGAAATGCGCTTCTTTTCCGCCGCGCAGAATGCAGGCGTTTCCGCTCTTGATGCAAAGCGCCGCCGCGTCGACCGTGACATTGGGCCGCGATTCGTAAATCATCGCAATGACGCCGAAAGGCACGGTTTCTTGGATGAGTTCCAATCCGTTTGGCAAGACGCGCCGCGACAAAATTTTATGGCAGGGATCGTCCAATTTGACGAGCTGCCGAAGTCCCTCCGCCATTTCCGCGATGCGTTTTTTGGAAACGGTGAGGCGCTCGGTCATGGCCGCGGACAGGCCGTACTCCGGCGCTTTTTCGATGTCTTTCGCATTGGCCGCCAGCAGCGCTTCTTCCTTCTTTTCGAGCGCATCGGCGATGGCTGATAAAATATGATTTTTTTCTTCTTCCGAAAGGCGCGCCAAATCACCGGCAGCGACCTTAACCGCCCGCCCCAGCGCCCTCAATTCCTCTTCAGTCATGTCCTCTCCTTTCTCCGTTTTCCGCTGTCCGTGGTCCGTTCACCGTTCACCGTTCACCGTTTACCGTCTTTTATGACGCATGAAAAGCAAAGTGCTCACACTCGGTAAACGGTCTTCCGTTGTCCGTGATCCGTTTACCGTTCCTCATGCCGCATGAAAGCCAAAGCGCTCACACTCCATCAAGCCTTTTCAAGCTTTTTCAAGCTTTTTCAAGCTTTTAAGCATTTCAAACAGCATGAAACCCAAGCGCTCACGCCATCAAGCCTTTTCAAGCCTCATCAAGCATTCACAAGCCTCAACAAGCCTTTCAAATACCAAAAGCGCCCACCACCGCATGACACAAACCCCAATCACGCCCGGTCAACGGTCAACGGTCAACGGATAACGGCCTAATGCAAGACGTACAAATTATCCCGATGAATCACCGTATCGTACGGCGCCACCGTGCCGAGACGCGCCGCCATTTCCGCCGTGTGGCAGCCCGAAAGTTTCGCCGTGTCTTCTTTCCCGTAATGCGCAATCCCGCGTGCCAATTCTTCTTTACCGCAATAAACGGACACAATGTCGCCCTCCGCCCAGTTTCCTTCCGTCCCGACAATCCCGACCGGGAGCAGACTGGAACCTTTGTGGAGAATCGCGTCGCGGCAGCCGGCATCGACAAAAATTTTCCCGCCAATCCCCGCGCCGATGATAATCTCGCGACGCTTCAACTGCGGATGCACCGTATCGGCACGGAAAAACGTCCCGACCGGCTCCCCGTCCAGAATGCGGTACAGCACCTGCGGCGTGTCGCTCCGCGCAATGACCATATCAATCCCGGAGCGCACGCAAATTTCCGCCGCGAGAAGCTTCGTGTACATTCCGCCCGTGCCGCTCTTCGTCCCCGGTCCTTCCGCGAGGCGAATCAAATCGCGCGAAAAATGCGCCACCTCCGGAAGCAGTTTCGCGTCCTCGTTCGTCGCCGGATTTTTATCGTAAAGCCCTTCCACATCCGAAAGCAAAATCAAAAGATCCGCATCCGCAATGCTCGCGACCGTCGCGGACAGCGTGTCGTTGTCGCCAATCTTCAGCTCGTCGGCCGCCACCGCGTCATTCTCATTGATGACCGGAATCGCGCCCGTTTCCAAAAGCGCGCGAATCATGCCGCGTGCGTACATGTAGCGCCGGGGATTCAGCGAATCGCCCTTCGTCAGCAGCACCTGCCCCACGTGCCGCCCGTAATCCTGAAACGAACGCTCGTACGCATTCATCAAAATGCCCTGCCCGACCGCCGCCGCCGCCTGTTTCTCGCACAAAAGCGTCGGCCGCTCGGCAAATCCCAAGAGAGGAAACCCGACCCCAATCGCGCCGGATGTCACCAGCACCACCTGCCGCCCGTCATTCACCAGATCGCAAATTTGCCGCGCCAAATGATCGATGAAACGGAATTTGATTTTCCCGTCCGGATGCGTGATTGAGCTCGTCCCCACCTTGACGACAATCGTTTTTTTGCCGGAAACCGATTCCTTCCGCGTGCTATCTTGGGAGCTCATAATGCGATTTCTCCTCCTTTTGCCGAAAGAGAACACAATGCCTGCCGATAATTTGGACGACCTCGCAGCCGAGCGCTTCCTGCAAGACCGCGGCCGTCTCCCGAATTTCCTCCGTCGAATTTTGATGGATTTTCACCTTGATCAGCTCACGCGCCGCGATCGCCTCCGCCGCGCTTTGGATGACCGCCTCCGTCAATCCTTCCTTTCCAATCTGCACGACGTCCGGAAAATTCACCGCGATGGCTTTCAAATATTGTTTCTGTTTTCCTTTCAGCATCTCAATCCTCATCCTGCCGCTTCTCGGCAAAAGTAAACTCCATCCCGTACAAATCGACCGTATCGCCTTCGCGGATGCCCTGTTTCTTCAACAATTTATCCAAATTCATAAATTTCCACGCGCGCTCGAAACGCCGCAACTGAAACGCATCGTCGAAATCCGTCATCGCGACCAATTTCTCCACCCGTTTCCCGCGGACATGGTACACGCCGTCCTCCACCGTGATTTCAAATTCGTCCTGCGGCACGTCGTAGACAATCGTCCGCTCCGGCACATTCTCCGGAAGCGCCGGCACCTCCTGCAATATTTCCCACGCCCGCTCCATCAATGCGCGCACCCCTTCGCCCGACAGTGTGCAAATGGGGAAACATTCGTAGCCGGCCGCTTCGATTTCTTTTTTCAAGTTTTCCAGCGCGGCCTCATCCTCAAGCAAATCGATTTTATTCGCCGCGACAATCTGCTTCTTCTCCGCCAGCTGCGGGCTGTAAATGGAAAGCTCCTCATTGATGACACGAAAATCTTCCAGCGGATCGCGCCCTTCGCTCCCCGCCGCGTCGAGCACGTGAATCAACACCCGCGTGCGCTCCACGTGGCGCAAAAATTCATACCCGAGCCCGACGCCCCGGCTCGCGCCTTCGATGAGCCCCGGAATATCCGCCATGACGAAACTGCGCTCATCCGACAGCTCCACGACGCCCAAATGCGGCTCCAGCGTCGTGAAATGATACGCCGCCACTTCCGGCCGCGCCCCCGACACCTTTCGGATGAGACTCGATTTCCCGACGCTCGGAAATCCCAAAAGCCCCACATCGGCCAAAACTTTCAGCTCCAGGCGCACTTCTTTCTCCTCGCCCGGCTCGCCCTTTTCCGCATACGTCGGCGCGCGCACCGCGGACGTCGCAAAATGCTGATTCCCGCGACCGCCGCGACCGCCGCGCACAAGCAAAGCCTCCTGCCCCTCGTGCGTCAAATCGGCCAAGAGCGCGTCCGTTTTCACATCGTACACCATCGTCCCCAGCGGCACCTTAATCACGACATCCTCCGCCGAAGCACCGTACATATTTTTCGAACCGCCGCTCTCGCCGTTCTTCGCAGCAAATTTCCGATGGCGCCGGAAATCCATCAGCGTGCTGACGTTGGACGCCGCCCGCACGATGACAGAACCACCGCGCCCGCCGTCCCCGCCGGAAGGCCCGCCACGAGGCACATATTTCTCCCGACGAAACGAAACCATCCCGTCCCCGCCGGCTCCGGACGCCACAATAATCCGCGCTTTATCGATAAACATAAAAATTTTCTCCGTTTCAAAGGAACAAAAAGATTCATTTTTATTATATCATACCGTATGTCCTTGTCGTAATATCATACTGTATGTCCTTGTCGCAAAAAAATTCATCCAGACATTGGGATCCCAAAACAAGATTACGCTGTTTAGGCTGATTCACTCATTCTCTAATTTTGCAATTTAAGCAGTGATTTCTTTAGCAAACAATCAAAAAAGAGGGCGTAACTTTCGCTACGTCCTCTTTTATTTTGTAAATCTATTATTTCTTGGACTTCTTCGCGTTGACAGCTTCTTTCAGCTTCTTGCTACTCTTGAAAGCGGCCGCTTTGGAAGCCGGAATTTTGATGGTCTCTTTCGTACGCGGATTTTTGCCGGTTCTGGCTTTACGCTGATGAATTTCGAACGTGCCGAAGCCGATGATCTGGACCTTGTCGCCCTTAGCAAGCTGCGCGGTAATGACATCGACGATGGATTTGAATGCTTTTTCGGCATCTTTCTTCGTCATTTCGGCATTGCGAGCCACTTCAGCGATGAGTTCTGTCTTGTTCATGAATACATCCTCCTTTTACACTGCAGGAAACTCCTGCTAAACTCTGTCTGCGCCGGATGAGATTTCCGTTTCCAAATCTTGCAACGCAGCCTCCGTCACCTCGGTGACAGGCTTCCCGTCTTTCCGGAAACGTTCCTCCAGCTCCCCGAAGCGCTCTGCATACAAATGATTGAAACGATGCAAAGCCATCTCCGGATCCACGCCGCAGGTACGAATGAATCGCACGGCTTCGAAAAGCAAATGACCCAAAATGATTTCCAAGGCAACCGAATCGCCGCTCTCCCGCAGGCGCAAGGCCGCGGATTGAAGCTCCGGCAATCGGCAGGGTCTGTTTTCCGCTTTGGCGTGACACACAGAATCTACTCTGTTCTGCATTATACACGCCAAAAGCAAACTTGGCAAGCTTTTCGGCAGGCCGGAAAAGAGATTTTTCCGCTTTTTTTGGCGAAATTTTTCTTCTTCCCAGTTTCCTGACGGCGTTTTTGTCGCGTCGTTGTCGCCTTTTTGAAACACGAAGGGATGCCGCGCGATCATTTTGTTTTTGATGCCTCCCGCAACGTCTTTCATCGCAAATTTGGAATTTTCTTCCGCGATTTGCGCATGAAATACGATTTGCAAGAGTAAATCTCCCAACTCCTCGCACAAATTTTCCTCGTCCCCCGCTTCGATGGCGTCCAGGACTTCGTACGTTTCCTGCAATAAATACGTCCGCAGGCTTTCGTAATCCTGCGCCCTGTCCCACGGGCAGCCGTCCGGCGCGCGCAACGCTTTCATCACGGCCAAGAGCCCCACGAGCTCCGCGCCGGCCTCGCGCATCGTTTCCTTCTCTTCCATCTTCGGCTCCTTCTCAAAAAATCGGATCGACGTCCAGAATAATTCCGTTTTGACGGAAAATCTCCGCCTCGCGCATCTTCGCCTTCAGCGGCGCCAAATTTTGGCCTTTGACAAGAATGGAAATATAATATTGATTTCTGATTTTTTTCACCGCTTCGTCGTAAGGTCGAACGAGCAGAATGGGCGGCGTGAGCGCGGGCGCGATTTTCGCGAGCCAATCATAGAGACTCTCCGCGCGTTTTCTCGCCGTTTCATAGCTGGCGGAAAAGCTCGTGATGCGCAAAAGACGCACGTAGGGCGGATAGAGCATGGCCTTTCGGTACGTGATTTCCCGTTCGTAAAATTTTTTGTAATCCGCCTGCACCGCCGCGCGAATGATGTAATGATTCGGCTCGTAAGTCTGCAGGACGACGCTCCCCTGCTCGTCCCCGCGTCCGGCGCGCCCGGCGCACTGCGTGATCATCGTATACGCCTGCTCGCCCGCCAGATACGACGGCATGTTGTACAGGCTGTCCGCATTCAAAATCCCGACGAGCTGCACGCCGGGAATGTCGTGCCCCTTGACGACCATTTGCGTCCCCAGGAGCACGGGAAACGCGCCGTCGCGGAAATCTTCCAATATTTTCACGGCGCTGTACTTCCGGCTCGTGGAGTCGAGATCGAGGCGCATCACTTTGACGTCCGGCAAAAATTCGTGCATCTGCTCTTCGACACGCTCCGTCCCGCGACCCAGATACGCAATTTTCGTCCCGTGGCATTCCGGGCAAATTTTCGGCAGAGGAAACACGCTCTCGCAATAATGGCAAGCGAGATGATTCCGCGCTTTGTGATAAACGAGAGACACGTCACAATGCGGACATTTGAAGACATGCCCGCATTTTTGACAGCGAAGCGTCGTGGCGTATCCGCGCCGATTCAAAAAGAGAATCGTTTTCTTTCCTTCCGCCGTGTTTTGAGAAATTCTCGCCACCAATTCCCGCGAATACAGCGTCTCATTTCCAAAGGCCGCCTCGTCTTTCATGTCGATGATCGTGAATTTCGGAAGCGGCGTCTGTTTCACGCGATGTTTCATTTCCATCAAATCGATGGCGCCCGCCTCGGCTGCCGCGTAAGTCACAATCGATGGCGTCGCGGCGCCCAAAAGAACGGGACAGCCGCAAATCGTCGCCAATTTTTTCGCGGCGTCGCGCGCATTGTAGAAAGGCGTCTCGTCCTGCTTGTACGACGAATCGTATTCCTCATCGACGATGATGAGGCGCAAATTTTGAAACGGAAGAAACAGCGCCGAGCGCGAACCGATGGCGATGTGGCTCTGTCCCGTCTGCATCCGACGGCGATTGTTGTAGCGCTCCCCTTTCGACAATTTGCTGTGAATGAAAACGACATCGTCGCCGAAGCGTTTCGCGAAATAATCCACCATTTGCGCCGTGAGCGCGATTTCCGGGACGAGGAGCAAGACACTCCCGCCGAGCTCCCGTGCGTGCTCCGCGGCGCGCAGATACACCTCCGTCTTGCCGCTCCCCGTGACGCCCATCAAGAGCTGCCCGCGATACGCCCCGGCGTCGATGGCCGCTTTCACCGTCTCGTACGCCGCCGCCTGCTCCTCCGTGAGCTCCCGCGGCGCGTCCGGCGTCCTGTCTCCGACGAGCGAGTACGGCGTTTTTTCTTTGTAAAAAAGAGACAGCACCCCCTTTTCGACGCATTTCTTCAAAATCTCTTTCGAGAAACCGGCGGCCAGAATCTCCGTTTCCTTCATCATTTCCGCAGAAGAAACCAGCGCCAAAAGCGCCTGCTGCCGTTTCGTCAGCTCCGCCGCGCCCGCCATTGCCCGATATTCCTTTTCCAGCGGCATCCGGTACACCGCTTCCGGGATTTCCCTTCGAAGCAACCAGCCTTTTTTCGCATACGCCGACAGCCCCTCGCCGAAAATCATTTCCGCATCCTCTTCCGAAAGCTCCTCGACGGACGCATCCAGTAGCCCGCGAATGGCATGATCCGCCGGAATTTCCTCCCACGCGATTTCGTAACGGACGGAAATTTGAATGCCTTTTTTATCAATCAGAAACAGCCGCAGCGCATCGATTCGCGTGCACAGATAATACAAAGAAATCCACTGCGCCAGCGCGAGCATTTCCGGCGTGAACCAAGGAAACTCGTCCACCGGCGCGATCACATTCTTCACCGCATACGACACCGACTCCTCCTCGCGCACGGACAGCACAATCCCCTCCTCCGTGTGCGAACCGAAAGGAACGGCCACGCGCCACCCGACGCCGATGCTCCCATCGTCCGGAATGCGATACGTAAATGTCCGATCCAAATTTTTCGACGGACGATTGATTAAAATTTCAGCCAGCACGAAATTTTCTCCCTAAGGAAGCGCTGATTCAATCGTTATCTGATTTTGCGAACAGCATAATTATGCAAGGCAAGGAAAAAGATGACGAGAATAGCGAGCTATTTAAGGAATCTTTTGACGCAGCATTGCATAATTATGCCGCAAAATCAGATTCTTCGATTGAATCAGTGGTTCCTAAAAAAATAGAGGACGTTGTATGTCCCCTATTGTATCACGTCCCACGATACGGGGCGTGAAAAATATTTTTT
>CAVHDO010000047.1:0-10393 GCA_963634795.1 Oscillospiraceae bacterium | reverse complement strand
GTAAAAGTTGCGCGTATCGGTGACGTTAGCATTGGCAAGGCCGAGCGGCGGCGCCCCTGAGCGGCGGCGAATTTTGCCTTGGCGGCGGTTTCTTTCCTTTGCTTCGTTTCCTTTCTTTCCTGGGAAAGAAAGGAAATGAAGAGTTGTAAGGAGTTCCGTACAGAAATGAGAAGAATGACACGCGCCGTCAGGCACCAAACAAAATATTGTCGCAACGCGACAAATTTCTGTTATAAAACTTTTCCATGCCCGTTTTAAGAATTTTTTGTAATGAGTTTACGGCCGATTTGCTGTATAATTTGTTTAGAAAAAATTATCAGCTACGTAAGGAATTTAGGAACCACAGGTTCATCCGAGAAATTCGATTTTGCGAGAAAACAGGTGCATTTGATGCCGTCGGCCGAAAAAAGTTTCGTTTCGATTCGGCTTGGATATATACTTCCCGTAGAACCATTTGACGAATGGATCGGCGCTTCCTCCGAATTTTTCGGGAGGTGACACAGATGAATATCGATTGGGCCGGCGATTTCGTCATGATTTTACAGGTCATTTTATTGGATTTGTCTTTGGGCGGTGATAACTCGATTGTCATCGGCATGGCAGCCAAAGGACTTCCGATTCATCATCAGAAACGGGCAATTATGCTGGGCGCGGCCGGTGCGATTGTGGCGCGCTTCATCTTGGCGGCGATTATCGTCTGGCTCTTGGCGATCCCGTATCTCAAAACCATCGGCGGCGTCGTGCTGATTTACATCGGCATGAAGCTCATCGGGCAATCGGATTCCGCCGAGGAAGAAGATGTTCATATCGAAGCCAAAGATTCTTTCTGGGGCGCGATCCGGACGATTGTGATGGCCGACGTGATTATGAGCCTTGATAATGTCTTGGCCATTGTCGCGGCGACGAATGAACACTTGGGACTCTTGGTCCTCGGGATGTTGATTTCCGTGCCGATTATCATCGCGGGCTCGACGATTATCGTCAAAGTGATGGATCGTTTCCCGTGGATTATTTACATCGGGAGCCTCGTCATCGGCTGGGCGGCCGGCGGGATGATTGCGACGGATTCCCATGTCGGGCTGCCGGAAGACATCGCTTTGGAGCTGAAAATTTTTGTGACCTTGGTCGTCGGCTGGGGCGGCTTCATTTGGAAACACATGAAAGCGCGCAAAGGACCGAAGCAAGATCGCGACCAGATGAAAAATATTTGAAATATTTGAAACATTGACGGAAAACTGTTTCTTTTGTTACAATTTGGAGAGACCATGAATGAACCCCGCTGATTCGGAATGTCTGAACCGACGGGGTTTCTGCGTGGATTTTTCCGTGGGGAATCCGGCTCTCTGCCAAGCGGACCGTTTCCCCTGTGTCCTACAGGAGGGAAAACACCATGGACTTTGACTTTATGGAAAGCGCATTGATGTTTCTGCAAATCATCCTGCTCGACATCGCGCTCGGCGGCGACAATTCCATCATTATCGGCATGGCGGCGCGGAGCCTTCCGCACAAGCAACAGAAAAAAGTCGTCCTCTTCGGGACAGCCGGCGCCATTTTGGCTCGGATTGCGCTGGCCGTCGTGCTCGTGTGGCTTCTGGCGATTCCCTACCTCAAAACGGCCGGCGGACTCGTCCTCGTGTATATCGGCATGAAACTCATCGCCCATCAAGGCGCGGAAGAAGACGTGGAAGTCAAAGAGCAGACCTCTTTCTGGGGCGCGGTCTACATCGTCATTGCCGCCGACGTGATTATGAGCCTCGACAATGTCTTGGCCATCGTGGCGGCGACGGACGGAAATATTCTCATGCTGGCCATCGGCCTCCTGATTTCCGTCCCCATCATCATTCTGGGCTCGACGATTGTGATTAAAATCATGGATCGTTTCCCGTGGATTGTCTTCGTCGGCGCCCTCGTCATCGGCTGGGCCGCGGGTAGCATGCTGGCGACCGATACCCATCTGGGACTCGGCGAGCATTACGAACTCCCGCTGAAAATCGGCATGACCGCTTTCGTCGGCATCGGCGGGTATATTTGGCAAAAGCTCTGCCAAAAGAAGAGCGCAAAGCCGGAAGAAATCAAAGGAAAAGAGGAAACAGTGTAAGTCATGGATATGTCACCGAAAAAAGATTGGCTGCTCGTCCTGGTCGCAGCCTTTGTCATTCAGCAAATTTTCTGGGGCGACGGATGGACGGAAACAAATATCGCGCTCCTTGTCTGCCTCGTTGTTGCCGTCGGGACAAGTATTTTCCTGCGCACGGAATACGGCCGGAAATTGGAAGAGAAGCGCAAGGAAGAGAAACGGAAATACGAAGAGGAGCGAGCGAAAAAGAAACTCACGCCCAAAGAAGAACGCAAGCGCGACCGCCGAGAACTCAAGCGCCTCGAAAAAGAGGCCGCTCGCGAGAAGGAAGAAAAATCGGATGAGACATAAAGATATAAAGGGCTTCTGCTTTCGTGCAAGCGGGACAAGAAGAGATAAAAGAGACGCCGTTTTTATGCGGCGCTTTTTTGTATCCTTTGCTGATAGCACATTTTGTGGTATAGTACGGGAAATCAATTTTCGCTGGGCGATGAGAAAGGAGGCGGCCGATGGATTTGGCGCTGGTGAAATGGCTGAATGGGAAAGTGGCGCGCTGTTTTCCTTTCGACGTCGCGATGGATTTCATTTGCCGCTTCGGGCATTTGGTCTTTGTCGCGTACGGGATTTGGCTTTGGTTCGGCGGTGAGAAAGCGGCGCGGCGAAAGAGACGGGAGGCCGCGCTCACGGCTTTGTTTTCCGTTGTCATTTGTTCCGGTCTTTCGTTTTTGATTGGGAAAGTGTGGAATCGTCCACGGCCTTTCACGCAGGATGCGGACATTTGGAATTTCACCGCGCACAAAGCAAACGCGTCGTTTCCGAGTAATCACACGATGAATGCGGCGGCGGTTTCTTTGGTCTTGCTTCGGAGAGGCCTTCCCGGTGCGATTTTCCTGACGGGATGGGCGGTGCTTTTGGCCTTTTCGCGGATGTACGCCGGGATCCATTATCTGACGGATCTGATCGGCGCGGTGCTGATCGTGCTCGGCGTCCATGCGGCGCTGTGCCGTTCGCGCTTTTTGCAAATGACGGTGCGGATTTTGACGGAAATTTCTCTTTTCATCGATTTTCGTCGGCAGTGGGAAACGCCGCAAGGGAAAAATTTGGCGCTGTGGCGGCCGCGGTGGAAAACATGAATGTGATTTTGTACATTCTCTTCGGATTGGCGGCGCTTTTCAGTCTTGTCCTGTTATTTTTGGCGATTCCGATTCGTTATCGCATTGAGGCGGATGGAAAGCAGGCGGATTTTTGCGTTTCGGCCGGCTTCGGATTGTATCGGAAACGAAAAATTTGCCGCTACGAGGAAATTTTTCAAGCGCGGGAGGCGGCGGCGGAAGAAAAGCCGGAGCGCGAGGTGGTTTCTTCGGGAAAAACATCCGAGAAAGAGACCGTTTCCGTCGGTTGGCACTTGTTTCGTCATGCGTTGCAAAATGGGACGGTGCGGCTGATTTTGCAAGCGGTGCGAAAAATTTTGCGGCACAGTCTGTCTTCGTCGTGGCGATTGACGGGGCGCGTGGGATTTTCCGATCCGATGGAAACAGGGATGTTGGCCGGCCTTTGCACCGCGTTCTGTCCGAAAATTTGTCCGGAATGGGATTTTTGTGAAGCTTGCGCGGATTTCCGGTTGCACGCTGGAGGGCGCATATTTCCTCTGTATATCATTTTTGTATTCATGGAGCTCGCGAGGCAGGCGCCGGTGCGGGAAACTTTGTCCTACGGGAGGAATTTGTGATGGATGACGCAGTCAGAAAACAGATTTTTGAAGAGTTTAAGCAGATGATTACGACGGAGTCGGTCATCGGCGAGCCGATTTACTTGGGCGACGCGGTGATTGTGCCATTCGTGGATATCACGTTCGGATTCGGCACGGGCACGAGCGGCGCGGACGGCAAGAATGGCGGCGGGGCCGGCGGCGGAAAAATGTCTCCGACGGCGGTGCTCATCATGAAGGGTGAGCGGATGGAGCTCTTTTCTGTCAAAAACGCCGTCTCGTCGACGACGATGGATCGCGTGCTGAATCTGGTGCCCGAAGTGATTTCGCGTTTCCAAAAGAAAAAGGAAATTCGCGAAGAGGCGCGCGCCGCGGCGGAGCAGGAAATTCGCGAGACGATGGCGGAGGAAGAAACGATGGACAAGACGCCGGACGCAGAGGATGCGATTCGGTAAAAAAGGGGAAGCGCGGACGGTATCGTAAACTTCAATCGCGATGTATCGGCGATTTTCTTGGCGCGTGACATTGACAGCGGCGCGTGGGTATATTACAATGGCGTACATATCAGGGGCGGAAGCCCTTATTGTTAGGAGGATGAAACAATGAAAATGAAACGTATGGCGGCAGCGGCCGTTTGCGGATTGATGGCGTTCGGCGGCGTATTTGGCGCGTCGGCGGCGGGGATTGGCTATGTCAATACGAGCCTTTTGATGCAGGCGCATCCGAAGATGGAACGGGCGCAGCTCGATATGAATGCGGCGGCGCAGAAAGCTCGCACTGAATTCGATTCCAAAGCCGAAGGCAAGAGCGATGAGGAAAAGCAGAAAATCGCGAATGAAATCGAAAAATCGTTGGCGGAAAAAGAAAAATCCACCATCGGACCGATCATCGAAGACATTCACAAAGCCATCACGGCTGTCCGTGAAGAAAAAGGACTGGACATCGTCTTGGAACAGGCGCTCGTCATTGACGGCGGCGTAGACATTACGAAAGAAGTCGGTCAGAAGTTGCAGAAATAAAATTTGAAAAACGAAAAGGGGCTGTGAGTCAGACATTTTGGCGTTTGATTCACAGCCTCTTTTTTGTTGTTTGGGGGATTTGAAAGGGTTGAAAAGGTTTGATAAGGCTTGAAATGGCTTGAAAAGGCTTGAGGATTGCTCGGCTTTTTGCGTCAGGCGCAAGGTAGCCGAGAGCCGGGAGCTTATAAGCGGTGTCGCTTCGCGACATTTTTATATTGCGCCTTCGGCGACCCATCATCCGGCCCTTCGGGCCACCTTCCTCCAAAGGAAGGCTAAAGCGGTGGCGGCCTCCGGCCGCATTTTTATAAAAAACGCGCGTAGCGCCACAAATCCAGCCCTCTTTATTGGAGGCAACCTTCCGGTGGACGGTTGCCAGTGCCCGAAGGGCGGGTGATGGGATGCCAAAGGCATATAAAAAATCATCGCCGCAGGCGATACCGCTTTCATCTGACGTCTGATTGTCTAATGTCTGACGTCTTGATCTCTTTGTATAGTCCAAGCTCCCGGCTCAAAACTCCAAGCCGTGCTCGCTGTAAGGGGGCCCGCCTGTGCAAAATTCGCCGGCACCGCGTCGATATTCCCACCTGAGCTTAAAGCCTCTGGGGCGCCGACGCGTCTCGCAGCCTTAAGTGGCAAGAATGCGTCTTGAAGTAAAAGTTTCGTGAACAGGTGACGTAAGCATTTAAGGCTGAGCGGCGGCGCCCCATGAGCCGAGGCGAATTTTGCCCTGGCGGCGGCTTCTTTCTCTTGCTTCGTTCTCTTTCTTCCCCGGGGAAGAAAGAGAATGAAGTGCTGTAAGGAGTGCCGTGGGAAAGTATGCAAAAAGACGCGCGCCGAAAGGCGCATGCTGCGAAGCAGCAAATCTCACATAAAAAAGAACCGCGAGAAAATGAAAATCATTTTTTCGCAGCTTTTTGTTCTGATAAGGCTGCTATGGCAATGGCAGCCTTTATTTCAACAAAACATCAAAAGTAGCCGTCGAGGCTTCTTTTGCCGTGATATATCCTTCCTTGGCCATGAGCATGAGGACGAGCGTCATGCGTTTGGCGGCGGCGTCCGGATTTTCGTTTGGATTGTAGAGACTGGGCGCCGGGATGAGGCCGGCCAGCGTCGCGCATTCGGAGAGTAAGAGCTCGCTCGGTTTTTTATTGTAATACGTGCGCGCCGCCTGCCCGATGCCGTAGGCGCCGGAGCCGAAATAAATCGTATTCAGATAAATTTCCAAAATTTCATCTTTCGTGTAGTTGCGTTCCAGCTGTACGGCGAGCGCGAGCTCTTCGGCTTTTCTCGTGAAGGTGCGCTCCTCGGAGAGGAAAATATTTTTCACAGTTTGCTGGGTGATGGTACTGCCGCCTTCCCGCGTCTCGCCGGTGATGAGATTCGTCACGGCAGCGCGACCGATGCCCATGAGATCGATGGCGCCGTGCTCATAGAAACGCCGATCTTCGGAAGCGATGACCGCTTTCGGCAGGAGCGGAGTCATATTTTGTAAGGAAACAAACGCGCTACGGTCGATGCGCGCTTCGAGTGCGTCGCGAAATTCGAAGACGGCATGGATTTTATCCGGCAGCGATTCTTCGCCTTTCGTCGGGCGAATGGGATCTGCGGCGGGATTGTATGCTGTATCGGAAACTGGAGCCGACGCGGCGACCGATGCTTTTGTTTCCTGTTCGCTTTCCGGTGAAGCTCCCTCTGCGAGCGTCCGGAAAATGTCGACGACGGAATCCAAAATTGCATCCGGCAGCGTGGCGTTTTCCTTTTCTTCTTGCGTGACAGAAGCGGTCGGCGTGACTTTTTCGGAGAAGCCAAAATAGGAAGGACCTTGGAAATAACCCCACACGCCGGCGCCGATCAATAGAAGCAGAAAGAATTCTTTCATCAGAATTTCCTTTTGCGGAAAATTTGGTTCGTTAAAAAATTTCTCTTATCTTATCATGAAATCGGAGCCTTGTCATTTTCTGAAAGGGAAATCAAAATCAAATGGAATATTTCCCCGAAAAGACTTATCATATGATATAATATAAAAAATATGTGTGTAGGGATACACGGAAAAATATTTTGTAAGCGGAAGCGATTAAATTTTTGTGTTATGAAAGACAAGGATGAAAACGATGAGCGAAGACATTCATGAGATCCAGTCTCACCAGGAAGAGGAGATGGGGAAAAAGGATTACGGCGCGAAAGATATTCGCGTCTTGGAAGGACTGGAGGCGGTGCGCCTTCGTCCGGGGATGTATATCGGTTCGACGTCGGTGCGCGGGCTGCATCATTTGGTGTATGAAATCGTCGACAACAGTATCGATGAAGCGCTGGCCGGATATTGCACGCACATCGAGGTTTCCATTAATGAAGACGGGAGCTGCACGGTCGTCGATAACGGGCGCGGGATTCCGACGGGAATGCATGAGACGGGGAAACCGGCGATGGAGGTCGTGCTGACGGTCTTGCATGCCGGCGGGAAATTCGGCGGGGACGGCTATCCCATTTCCGGCGGGCTGCACGGCGTCGGGATTTCCGTCGTGAACGCATTGACGTCTTGGATGCGGGTGCGCGTTCTCCGCGAAGGGAAAATTCACGAGATGGCGTTTTCCCGTGGCGAAAAGACGGAAGATATGAAAATCCTGGGCGATACGACGGAAACGGGGACGATTGTCACTTTCATGCCGGATCCGGAAATCTTCAAAGAAGGCACGGATTTCGTCTATGAGACGCTGAAGGAACGGATGCGCGAGCTGGCGTTTCTGAATAAGGGGCTCACGATCACGCTGACGGACAAGCGCGCGGGTCGCGAGCAGGAGAATCAATTCCATTACGAGGGCGGCATCACGGAATACGTCACGTATCTCAATGAAGGCAAGGATCTCATCCATCCGAATGTGATTTCTTTTGAAGGCCAGAAAGACCGCGTGATTGTGGACATCGCGATGCAGTACCAAGCAGGGTACAGCGAAAATATGTACACCTTCGTCAATGACATCAATACGATTGAAGGCGGGATGCATCTCACGGGTTTCCGCACGGCGCTGACGCGTGTGATTAATGATTATGCGCGGAAAAATAATCTTTTGAAGGAGAAGGAAGAAAATTTCAACGGCGACGATGTCCGCGAGGGGCTGACTTGCGTGATTTCCGTCAAGGTGCCGAATCCGCAATTTGAAGGGCAGACGAAGACGAAGCTCGGAAACTCGGAAGTGAAGAGCATTGTCGACAATATTGTGAGCGAAGGTTTGCAGGAATATTTCATCGAACATCCGGTGGAGGCGAAGGCGATCGTCGAAAAGAGTTTGGTCGCCCGGCGCGCACGGGAAGCGGCGAAGAAGGCGAAAGCGCTCGCTCGTCGCAAGGACGCGCTGGAAATTTCCTCTCTTCCGGGGAAACTGGCGGATTGCACGGAGCGGGATCCGGCGCTGACGGAAATTTACATCGTCGAAGGTGATTCCGCAGGCGGCTCGGCGAAGAGTGGGCGTGACCGTCGGTATCAGGCGATTCTGCCTCTTCGCGGAAAGATTTTGAATGTGGAAAAAGCGCGGCTGGATCGCGTCCTTTCGAGCGAAACGATTGGCACGATGATCATGGCGTTCGGCGCGGGGATCGGCGACGATTTTGATTTGGAAAAATTGCGCTACGACAAGATTATCATCATGACGGATGCCGATGTGGACGGCGCGCATATCCGCACGTTGCTTTTGACGTTTTTCTATCGCTACATGCCGAAGCTCATCACGGAAGGCCATGTGTACATCGCGCAGCCGCCGCTGTATCAAGTCAAAAAAGGCCGCTCGAAATATTATACGTACGACGACGACGAGCAGGCGAAACTGCTGGCGGAAATCGGGTTGGAAGGCTGCACGATTCAGCGCTACAAAGGGCTGGGGGAAATGAATCCGGAGCAGCTCTGGGATACGACGATGAATCCGACGCAGCGCGTGATGCTTCGCGTGGAAATGACGGATGCGGTCGAGGCGGATCGTCTCTTCACCATCTTGATGGGCGACAAAGTCGAACCGCGGCGCCGTTTCATCGAAGAGAACGCGAAGAATGTGACGAATCTTGATTTGTGAGGCGCGCATGACGGAAACGAATCGGATGACATGGGAAGAATGGGAGGAGCAGGCGGAAGCGTATAAGGGGAAACCGGACGGATTCACGGATCGCTCGCCCATCGGATTGTGGTTCACGTACCAAGGGAGGCTGAATCGGATGCGGTATTTTTGCCGCGTCGTGCCGATCTGGATGGCGGCCGGCGGCGTCGCGTCCTTGGCAGCGTCTACGACGGTGTACGCGAACGGACTTTTCTTCTTCATTCTTGCCGCGCAATTTTCTCTCATCACGCGCCGCGCGCATGATATGGGATTTCGGCCATGGGTGCTGTTGATAATGAGTTGCATTCCGGTGCTGAATGCGTTGACGACGCTGTATTGCATCATCATGCGCGGTGATCGCGAGCCAAATCGCTACGGGATGCCGCCTGCGGAATGGCCGGGGAATACACAGATTGTGAATTGGTAAGGAAATGGGGCCGCGAAAAAATGATTTTCATTTTTTCGCGGCTTTTTTTATGTTGGATTTGCTGCTTCGTAGCATGCGCCTTTCGGCGCGCGTCTTTTCGCATACTTTTCTACGGTACTCCTTACAGCACTTCATTCTCTTTCTTCCCCGGGGAAGAAAGAGAACGAAGCAAGAGAAAGAAGCCGCCGCCAGGGCAAAATTCGCCGCCACTCAGGGGCGTCGCCGCTCGGCCTTGCCAATGCTAACGTCACCGATACGCGCAATTTTATTTTTCCTGTACGGTACTGCCCACGCAAGGCCGCGAGACGCGTCGGCGCCCCTCGGCGCTTTGCGCTATCGATGATGGTCGGCGCGAAACCGGCGAATTTTGCACAGGCGGGTTTCCTTGCGCGATGAACAGCTTGGGGCTTTGTGCCTGTTACAGTGTTCTCACGTAGAGTAATAGAGCATTGGTACAAATATTGCTTTGCTTGTTTTCCAAAATAAAGAGAAAGAGGATTGCTGTTCAATTTTTACAGTTCTACGTAAAAAAATCCTGTCACGAAGAAATGTGGCAGGATTTTTTTATTTGAAAAATTTTCGGAAGAAATGGGTGAGGCGGGAGAGGAAAGTTGTTTTGCCTGTTTTGGTATTTGGCAATCCGGTTTGTTTTGGGATTTTGGGGAGCGTTGATTTGATTTGCTGTGATTTTTTGATGGCATTGTGAGCAGTTGATTTTGGTTGCGTTTTGGATGGACGGGAAACGGTGGTGTTTTTGGTCAGCGCTGTTTGGATTTCGGAATGAGAAACTGTCGGTGATACGGATTCTGTCGAGACGGTTTCTTTTGGAAGGACTGTTCCTGTTTTCAAATCGAATTTCTGAAAAGCATTCTGCGAGCGGGAAAAGGCGGGCGGGATGCGCGGCGCGTCTGTCGGATTCGGTACGGGCGCGGCGGTGAATCCTTGGAAATCCGGATTTTCTTTTCGTGCTTTGGCAATCGAAAGAAAGCGATTTTGCGCGCCCGGTTTGAAGGGGACGGCGGTCTCCGGCCAAAATCCCGGCTGACCGGCGCCCGGTTTCGTCAAATCGTAGCGGACGCG
>CAVHDO010000046.1:0-10441 GCA_963634795.1 Oscillospiraceae bacterium | reverse complement strand
ATCCCGATTTCGGCCGCGAAGGCGACAATCTCTACCGCCGCGCAGATATTTCCTTCCCCACCGCAGCACTCGGAAATACCATTTCCATCGAGACCTTGGACGAGAAAGTCGAGCTCCAAATCCCCGCCGGTACGCAGACGGGCACGAAATTCCGCATCAAAGGGAAAGGCATGCCCCACCTCCGCGGCGGCGGGCAAGGCGATCTCTACGTCATCGTCAATGTGACCGTGCCGCGAAACCTCAAAGGCGAGCAAAAAGAAGCCCTGCTGAAATACGCGGACATCTCCGGCGAGGATATCACGAATTATAAAGGGAAAGGATCGTCTTTCCTCGATAAGCTTGTCGATAAATTGAAACATTGAAATAGGAAACAGAAAAACGGATGGCGATGATGTCATCCGTTTTTTGCGTGCAAGGAAATTTGTGTTCTCTGCTTTTGAGTCGCATGGAGATAAAGACGTCAGATGATCAGACGTCAGACGTCAGAATTTGATTGGCTTTTTTGTCAGGCAGGAGATAGCCGTTCTCCGTTAACCGTTGACCGGGCGTGAGTGCTTTGGGATTCATGGGGTTTATATACGGTAAACGGGTGACGGCTTTCTATGTCAGGCACAAGAGAGCTTGGAGCTATGAGCTGAGAGCTTGGAGCGGAAAGCGGTATCGCCTGCGGCGATGATTTTATAAAAATGCGGCGGAGCCGCCACCGATTTAGCCTTCCTTTGGAGGAAGGTGGCGCGAAGCGCCGGATGATGGGTCGCCAAAGGCGCAATATAAAAATGTCGCGAAGCGACACCGCTAGTCGCTAACAGCTATCTCGTGTCTGACAAAAAAAGACGAGCACGTTCAAGCCTTTTCAAGCCTTTTCAAGCCTTTTCAAGCCATTTCAAGCCATTTCAAGCCTTTTCAAGCTCTATCAAGCCATTTCTCACGCCTGACGTAAAAGTCGAGCATGACAACCTGTGCACTGTGTACTGTGTACTGTGCACTTTTTCAATACCGTCTCCATCCTGCCTGCCAGAAAACCAAATCACACGCATACCTTAATCAGACGAAAAAAGGCACATTTATTTGCGAAAATATCAGAAACAGAGTATACTATTGTCCGGTTTGAGTGCGTTGGAATTTTTTGAAAATAGGGGGAATGGATTTTGTTTACGACCATTGCAGATTGTTTGGGGCGCGTCTCGCTGATTAAGCAGATCGCCGTCGGGCTCGTGATTGGGATTTTGATTGCGACCTTTGCGCCGGGCTTTATTCCGGTCGTTTCCATTTTCGGCGATCTTTTCGTCAAAGCGCTGAAAGGCGTCGCGCCGATTTTGGTTTTCTTCCTCGTCATGAATGCGATGGCGAGCCGCCGAACCGGTGGGAATGCGGCGATGAAACCGATTATTGTGCTGTACGTCATCGGGACATTTGCGGCGTCCATCGTCGGCGTGACGCTGGCGCTCTTTTTTCCGACGACATTGCATTTGCAGATGACGGAAGCCTCCAGCGTGAATCCGCCGTCCGGCATCGTCGAAGTTCTGCACAATTTGATTCTCTCCGTTGTGGACAATCCCGTCGCGGCGCTTCTTCATGCCAATTACATCGGCATTTTGGCTTGGGCGATTATTTTGGGCGTTGCATTTCATATTGCGGCGAATACCACGACGAAAAATGTTCTGGCTGATATCGCGCAAGCCATCACGCGCGTCGTTTCCTGGATCATTCGCTTTGCGCCGCTCGGCATCATGGGGCTCGTCGCGCAATCCGTCGGCGACAGCGGCCTCTCCGCGTTGATTGGCTACGTCCACCTCTTGGGCGTCCTCATCACGGCTTATTTCTTCGTGGCACTCGTCATGAATCCTTTGATTGTCTTCGTTTGCGTCCGCAGAAACCCGTACCCGCTCGTCTGGGCGACTATCCGCGAATCCGGCGTTTACGCTTTCTTCACGCGCAGCTCTGCCGCGAATATCCCGGTCAATCTTTCCCTTTGCCGTCGCCTCGGGCTCAATCCGGATACTTACACCATTTCCATTCCGCTCGGCGCGACCGTGAACATGGCCGGCGCATCCATTACCATCTCCGTCCTCGCGCTCGCCGCGGCTTATACCCTCGGCATCCACGTCGACTTTGCGACCGCGCTGCTCCTCTGCGTCGTTTCCACCGTCGGCGCGTGCGGAGCCTCCGGCGTCGCGGGCGGATCCTTGCTCCTCATTCCTGTCGCCTGCGCCTCCTTCGGAATCAGCAACGACATCGCCATGCAAGTCGTCGGCGTCGGCTTCGTCATTTCCGTCCTCGAAGATGCCTGCGAAACGGCGCTCAACAGCTCCAGCGACGCGCTCTTCACCGCGACGGCCGAATTTGCCGAACGCGCCCGCGCCGGGACGCTCAAGAGCGAAGACATGGTACCGAAAGCAAGATAAGAAACAAAGAAACGGTTGCTCGATGGGCAGCCGTTTTTTGTTGGAAATATTTGGGAGTGATGAAAAGAACAATTTTACGTTGTGATATTTGAATGGTTTGATTTTAATTTTCATTTATTGCCAAAGTTTTACGAAGGAAGTTTTGACTTTATCTCTGTGGGTTTGACAATGATGTGTTACAAAAAAGAGAATGAGCGAAGGGTCTGGCTTGGCGTTTGCCAAGACAGCGGCCGCATGGGAAAATGATTGTATTTCCGCTCCCTTATAGCAAGTTGGTTTTTGTAATCTTCGATGGTTTGTGTTATCTTATTCATGGCGAATGAGGATACCTGCCTTTTTATTTTTGGTTTACGACTTAACTGTAACACCGGTTGTTCGTGTTCGCTATTCTTTTTTGTGCCTTTTTGTAACATATCATTGTAACACCTACAGCGAACTTTTTGCTTTCATGGGATTCTCTCGCAAAATATAAAAAAATGTGGTAGAATAATTTCGTTGCAGAGGGCGAAGATTTCGACGTAGATGGGACGTGGGAATTTTGCTTTCCGTATCTACTTGTATTATTATAAAAAAGTAATGAAAATGGAGGAGTAATGAAAATGGCAACAAAAGAAAAACAAGAAGCGGCGGTCAATGTCGCAGACAAGAAATTGGAAGAATTCCGCAAATTTGTAGATGACAACAAAATCACCGGCTTTGCGGTCGAGGATTGGCCGGCCGGCGGGCATGTGTTCCGCAGCCGTCTCCCGGTCGCCGGGCAGAGCCTTCCTTTTGGGATTCTCTTTGACGACAGCGTCTATGCGATCATCCAGATTCAGCTGGGCGAAGGCATGGCGACGGGCGACAAGGCCGAAAAGATTTACGGCATTCTGAATGCGTTGAATGAGCAGTATCGTATGCTGAAATTCTCCGCCGATGCGAACGGAAGCGTTCTTCTTTCCTGCATCGTGGCGGCCGGACTTTCTCATTTCGAACCGGCGCTCGTCATTGCGATTCTGAATTCCATTCAGGAAGAACTCAACGAAAACTATCCGGCTATCATGGCCAAGCTTTGGGAAAAATAAGAAACGCTTGCAAGCGAAACGAAGAGTCGCGGGAAACCGCGGCTTTTTTCTTGTCTGTGTTTGCAAGCCAAAGACAAGGAACGATTTGTTTTGTTTCCTATTATCGTTTCTGTTTTGTGTTATAATAGGCGTATGATAAAAGGGCAGGGTGTGCCCGCAGTTTCCGGAGGAGGAGAAAATGAAAAAGAAAATTTTGACAGCTTTGATGGCGGCAATGCTTGTCGGTGGGGCGGCGCAGGCGATGGATTCGGCGACCCTTTTGACTTCGCCGACGCGGTATCCCGTGCTGTATGCGGATGCCAATACGCGGATTTATGCGGATGTACGGACGATGTCCGCGATGCAGACGATGGACTATCCCGGATCGATTGAGAATGTTTCCTTTACTTTGTACGCTGAAATTTTCAAAGAGCACGCGGATGTTTTTGACTTTTCGCGCGGCGATTTGGTCAAGAAAATTCGGGAATTCAAAGCCGAGGTGTATGCGGATCGGCGGGAGAGACATTACGGGATGAAGCTCACACCGGTCGCGGTCTACAATGCGGCAGGTGAAGAACAGCCTGCGGAAGAAGGGACGGTCAAGCTGAGAGCGTCCGCCAAGGAATTGTATTACAATTTGGCTCATGTTTTGAAACTGGGGAAATAAGAAAATACGGTTTTCAAAGGTGTTGTGTGAGATGACGCGAAGAGAAGAAACGGCGGCGCGGACCGGCGGGCTTTGGAAGGAGGCGTTTTGCGCCTCGGACAAGCGGCTCGAAGGCGAGGAAAAGGCACGAGCCGCTTTTTCGCTTGCAGGAGAGGCGGAGACCGTGCGTTTCTTTGAACGGGATTTTCGGCAGCTTTTGAAAAAGCATTTCGGAGCGGCGGATGCGGAGCGGCCGGCTGATGTGCCGGTCTGTGCGTTCGCGGAGATGCCCAAAGTCGGGGTGGCATGCAGATGATGGCGGCGGAAATCGAGAAATTATTGGCCGATTGTCTCCCCGCGGAACGAATTCGGCGGGATGAACCGATGGCGTGCCACACGACGATGGGCGTGGGCGGATTGGCGGATTGGTTCGTGTCGCCGGAGACGGAAGCCGAGGCGGCGGCTCTCGTATCGCGGCTTTTCGCGGCCGGGGTCTCTTATTTTATCTTGGGCGGCGGAGCGAATCTGCTGGTGCGTGACAAAGGAATCCGCGGCGTCGTTATCGCGACGAATCGATTGTCCGGGGTGGATATTTCCGGGAATACCGTCACGGTGCTCGCCGGTACATCGACGGCCGCCGTCTCGCGCGCGGCGTATGATGCGGGGCTTTCCGGGCTGGAATTTGCAGCCGGCATTCCAGGCACCATCGGCGGCGCGGCGTACATGAATGCGGGCGCTTTCGGCGGAGACATGGCGCAAATCGTCCGCCGGGTCACGTCTTTGGATGAGACAGGGCATTTGCACACGTATGAAACGGCGGCGTTGGATTATGCTTATCGGTACAGTCGTTTCATGAAACAGCCGGGAACTATTTTGAAGGTCGAAATGGCGCTGACGGAAGGAAACCGGGAAACGATGGCCGCGCGGATGAAAGAATATCAGAAAAAACGCCGCGAGACGCAGCCGTCCAATCGGAGCGCGGGCAGTACGTTCAAACGCCCGGACGGCGTTCCCGCTGCGAAACTGATCGATGAGGCCGGGCTCAAAGGATTTTCCGTCGGCGGCGCGGCAGTGAGTGAGAAACACGCCGGATTTATCGTGAATCGCGGCCATGCGACTTGTGCCGATGTGCTGGCGGTCATGGAAGAGGTCGCCGCCCATGTCGAGGCGCGCTACGGAATCCGTCTGGAGCCGGAAGTCCGGATTGTGGGAGAAGAATGAGGGCGTCCGGATGTCAGATGGTTGTTGTATTTAGCTGATAGATGAAATTTGGTGGGTGTTTGATTGTTTTGTCAGACAGGGTTGAGACGTCAGACAATCAGATATCAGACGTCAGATGGTTGTCGCACATTGGGTGTCATGTTCGAGATAGCTAATCAATGAAGTTTGGTGGGGGCTTGACTGTTTTGTCAGGCGGTGTCGAGACGTCAGACATCAGATGATCAGACGTCAGATGAAAGCGGTATCGCCTGCGGCGATGATTTTTGTATGAGAATCGCGCGGAGCGCGCACTGGCTTTTCTCATCTCTATCAGCAGGAAGGCCTTATCGGAAATGCCTCAAAGGGAAAAAGAGGATTCGTTAGGCTTCTCAAATCTCAATTCTGGTTTTACGATGGGACGCCGGAGGCGCATATAAAAATGTCGCGAAGCGACACCTCTAAAGTCTGACGTCTGATGTCTGATGATCTGACGTCTTTGCCACAAATGTAGCACCAAGTCAATCGTCCTCTGACGTCTTCATTCTGCCTGACCAAAAGCCAAGCACGCCAACCTGTGCACTGTGTACTGTGCACTCTGTCCCATAACTACACAACAGGAGAAACACATGGAAATCATCGCCTTTGTCGGTCCGGCCGGCACCGGGAAAAGTGACCGCGCCCTGACCGTGGCGTATGAAAATCGATGCAGTTGCATTATTGACGACGGCATTTTGATTCATCGCAGTCGCATTGTTGCCGGGACATCGGCCAAGCGCGAGGCCAGTCCCATCGCGGCCGTGCGTCGCGCCATCTTTGAAGACAAAGCCCAAGCGGCGAGCGTTTCCTCCGCCATCAGACGGATTTCTCCCGCGCGGATTTTGATTTTGGGCACATCCGATCGCATGATTGACAAAATCACCGAAGCTCTCGGCCTGCCGCCCCCCTCGAAAACCATTCGGATTGAAGATATCGCACTGCCCGAAGAAATGCGCGAGGCGCACAAGGCGCGGCATCAGGAGGGGAAACATATCATTCCCGTGCCGACGATGGAGCTGCGCCCGCAATTCAAGGGATACATGATCGTCCCAATTAAATCGTTTCTCAATCGCCGCCAGGGGAAAGGCACCGGAGAAAAATCCGTCGTGCGCCCGTCATTCAGCTACTACGGGAAACTCCGTTTCGGCCGTCGCATTTTCCAATCCCTTGCTGCCTACGCGTTGCGAGATTTGCAGGGCGAAGTCACCTTGCAAAAAGTTACCGGGACTCGCGACGATACAGAAGAAGGAAACGGCGGACTCACACTGACATTGTCCCTTGCCATCCGTCGCGCCAGCCCGCAAAAATTGCGCGATACGATTTATCGAATTCGCCGTCTCGTCCAAGCGGAAATTGAAAATACGACGGGGATGGCCGTGGATAAAATCAAATTCGAAGTGACGACGGATATGAAGAGGAAATAAAAGAGAGAGGTTCGCGTGAAAAATTGCTTATTAAAATACCCACCTTGCCAAAATTGACAAAATGGGTATAATAGAGTCAAGGACAGCCCGAAGTCGACACCGGCGCTTCTCCAAAATGTTATATGTTTGAGAAAAGGCCGTCGTTCAACCTGTTTATGACAGGTCTTTTTTCGTGCTCAGGCTACTTGCGCAGCATAATCACTAAAGATATGATGATAGCAATCAGAGTTCCGAAAGTCACCATAAGCGACAAAGCTTCGTAAACCGTCATGCGATCACCCCCTTCCGGGAAGACCGCCATCGGGCTGTCTTTTTTATTGTAAGAGAAAGAAAGGAAACTGTCAAACGGGTGAAAGCAGTGAACAGTACATAGTGCACAGTGCATAGTATATAGTGTGCTAAACTTTTTTATCAGGCGGGATAGAGACGTCAGACGGTCAGACAATCAGACGTCAGATTTTAGCGGTGTCGCTGTGCGACATCTTTTTATTTGCGCCTTCGGCGTTTTGGCAAAACAGAATTGAGGGGAGCCGGGAGCGTTTCCTTGGAAATTTATGCTATAATAAAAATGAAATAGCAAAAGGAGGCGAGACGATGAAGGAGACTAAGGAAATCAAAGAGGCCAAAGAGACCAAAGAAACCAAAGAAACCAAAGGGACATTTTGGGATGGAATCAGCGAAAAGAACAAGTCTTGGATTCGGCGTTTTTGTCTGATGGACGATGCTTTTATGTCCATGATCTTCCAAAAGCTGGAGTGTACACAGCTCCTTTTGCGGCTCATTTTGGAGCGGACAGATCTGACCGTGAAAAAAGTCCGGACACAACACGAAATGAAAAACCTGTGGGGTCGATCCTCGCGATTGGATATCCTGGCCGTCGACCGAGACGGGAAATATTACAACATCGAAGTCCAAAGAAAAGACGAAGGCGCCGATCCCCGCCGTGCCCGCTACTACAGCGCCCTCTTGGATACAAATATCACAGAACCCGGTGAACACTTCGAAAACCTCGCCGAGACCTACGTGATATTCATCACAGAAAACGACGTTCTGGGAGCCGGCAAACCCCTCTATCACATCAAACGCATGATAGAAGAAACCGGGAAAGAATTCAAAGACGGCACCCACATTATCTACGTCAATTCCAAAGTACAAGACAAGACCGGACGGGGAAAACTCATGCACGACCTCTACTGCACCGATCCCGATGATATGTACTACAAAGAACTGGCAGACGAAGTCAGATATTACAAACAAGAAGAGAAAGGAGTGAGCCAAATGTGCAAAATCCTCGAAGAAATCCGCGACGACGGCATAGCCCAAGGCATTGAGCGAGGCCGTATGGAAGGCCGCATGGAAGGAGAAATGAAACAAAAGAAAGCGACGGCTTTCTATTTGCAGAAAATGGGGTTGCCTATTGAATCCATAGCCGGCGCGGTTGATCAGAAGCCGTCGATAATTGAAAGTTGGTTCAAGGAGACGAGCGCTTCTGCACGTTGACGAAAAAAGAGGAAAGGTTTGAAAGGCGAAGATTTGCGCTTTTCAGACCTTTTCTTGTAAAAGAAGTCAGATATTACAAACAAGAAGAGAAAGGAGTGAGCAAAATGTGCAAAATCCTCGAAGAAATCCGCGACGACGGCATAGCCCAAGGCATTGAGCGAGGCCGTATGGAAGGCCGTACCGAACAAGCAAAGGAAATTGTTTCCAATATGGCAAAGCAGGGGCTTTCTGTTGATTGTATTGCAGCAGTCGTTAATCGGAGTGTGCCGACCGTGAAGAGTTGGATTAAGGAAACGGGCGCTTCCGCACGTTGACGGAGAAGAGGGGCATGGCGAATGCTCCTTTTTCTTTTGGCTTTTGCGTCCACAGTGCACAGTACACAGTACACAGTGCACAGGGTGGCGTGCCCGGCTTTTTGTGTCAGGCGAGATGGAGACGTCAGATGGTCAGACATCAGACGTCAGAACTTGCTTGGCTTTTTACGTCAGGCGGGAGAGAGCTTGGAGCTATGAGTCAGGAGCCTGAAGCGGGTAATCGGCTTTTTGCGTCAGGCAAGATGGAGACGTCAGACGGTCAGACAATCAGACGTCAGATTTTAGCGGTGTCGCCTGCGGCGATGATTTTTATAACGCCGTTGGCGACCCATCATCCGGCGCTACGCGCCACCTTCCTCCAAAGGAAGGCTAAGTAGGTGGCGGCCTCCAGCCGCATTTTTTATATGCGCCTTTGGCGACCCATCATCTGGCGCTACGCGCCACCTTCCTCCAAAAGAAGGCTAAGTAGGTGGCGACCTTCGGCCGCATTTTTTATTTGCGCCTTCGGCGACCCATCATCTGGCGCTACGCGCCACCTTCCTCCAAAGGAAGGCTAAGCAGGTGGCGGCCTCTGGCCGCATTTTTTATTTGCGCCGTTGGCGACCCATCATCCGGCGCTTCGCGCCACCTTCCTCCAAAGGAAGGCTTAGCAGGTGGCGGCCTTCGGCCGCATTTTTTATTTGCGGCTTTGGCGACCCATCATCCGGCGCTACGCGCCACTGGCAACCGTCCACCGGAAGGTTGCCTCCAAAGGAAGGCTAAGCACGTGGCGGCCTCCGGCCGCATTTATAAAAAATCGCGCGGAGCGCGCACCTGAACTGCTCACTGCTCATTGCTAACTGCTAACTTTTATACTCCCGCCTATCTTGCGCCTGCCGTAAAAACTTAGCACGAAAAAGCCCTGCCTCTCTCTTCACAAAACACTTGCACTTTTCTCCCCGGTGGGGTAAAATAAGGGAGCATATGAAAAGAAAGGAGCGGAGCCTGTTTGCGATGCGGGCTTGCTTCTGATTTCCAGAGTGCGTTCCGGCGTATGGAGAAGCGGAACTCAAAGGTGGCTGACGGAATCGAAAGTGTCTTGTGAGCGCCTTATTTGCAAGGAAAAATCGGAAACGTCGTCGTCGGCGGCTTTTCGGCTACTTGGCTTCGGTTCGTTTTTCATTTTCCCTTGTGATGAGTGGGATGCCATAGGAGGTTTTTGATTCCTGCGGCACCTCTCTGAAAGTTGTTTGCGGCGCGTTTCGTTGCCGCGGGGCTTTTGGGGAGACGTAGGCGTTTTGGCGTGCGCCGAAGAAATCAGCGTCCGATTTTTGCAATCGGGGGATGTTGTCTTTGGCGGACGGTTTGGCGTCTGCGAGATTTTGAGTATTTGGTTCGGCGTATTGTCGGAAATGCACATTTCCGATGATACGCCGATTTTTTGTGGAAACTTTACGCAATTCTTCTCAGTGGTTTCTGTGGAAATATTCGGCGAGGGAAATTTTTCATTCCATTGGGGTGGTGGGAGTATGAATGGATGTTGGCGGCTACGCCGCATATGAAATTTGCGCGAAGCGCGTTCCTGTTTGCCCTCTTCGTGAAGAGGGTGGCGCGAAGCGCCGGGTGATGGATGGCAGTATGTGAGATTTTCAGCTTATCAGCTGCCGGCGCGATGGATGCTACTGCGTAGCATGCGGCATACGCCGTGGGGTAATGCTACTGCGTAGCATGCGCCTGACGGCGCGGGTCATGTACGATGAGTCCGTACGGCACTCCTTACAGCTTCTTCATTTCCTTTCTTTTCCGAAAAAGAAAGGAAACGAAGCAAAGGAAAGAAATCGCCGCCAGGGCAAAATTCGCCTCGGCTCATGGGGCGCCGCCGCTCAGCCTTCGA
>CAVHDO010000045.1:0-10998 GCA_963634795.1 Oscillospiraceae bacterium | reverse complement strand
CTTTATGTTTCACATAGAGTGACCATCACCCGGCCTGACGGCCACCCTCTTCCTGAAGAGGCCTAATTTGCGGCACCAGCAGGCGCATATTATGAAGCAGCAAATCCCATAAAAAAAGAACCGCGAAAAAATGAAAATCATTTTTTCGCGGCTCTTTTTATTATCGAAGTTCGTCCCATGCGTCAGCGAGGCGAGCGTATTCTTCCATAGAAAACGTCTCGCCGCGGCGACCTCCGTCGATGGCGGCTGTTTCCAGAATTTTCGGAATCATTTCTTTTTCGATGCCGCCCGCTTTCATCGCGTTGGAAAATGTTTTCCGCCGTTGACCGAAGCCCATTTTCACGAGGGCGAAGAATGTTTTTTCGTTTTTCACGGAAACGGCCGGTGCTTTTCGCCTGCGAATTTTGAGAACCGTCGATGTGACGGCGGGGCGCGGGATGAAAGCGGCGGGCTCGATGTCCAGGACGCGCTCTGCCGTCGCGTAGAATTGGACGGCGATGGTGAGCATGCCGTAATCGGGCGTGCCCGGCGCGGCGAGGATGCGGTCGGCGACTTCTTTTTGCATCATGAAGACAAGAAGAGAAACGGGCAGGTCGGACTGCACGAGTTTCAACAAAATCGGCGTCGTGATGTAATACGGAAGATTCGCCGCGGCGTGCCATTCTTTGTCGCCCAGGAGCGCCGGCAAATCCGTTTTGAGAAAATCTTGATAGAGAATGCGGACATTGTCGTAAGGCGCGAGGGTCTTCGTCAGGACGTTCTCCAGACTGTGATCGATTTCGAGCGCCGTGACGTCCGCGCCGGTCCGGGCGAGCGCCTGTGTCAGCGTGCCGATTCCGGGGCCGATTTCCAAGACGGGCGTGCCCGGAGCAAGCTCGGCGGCTTCGGCGATGCGACGCACAATGTCGGGACGAATCAAAAAATTTTGCCCGAGCTTGTGCTTCATGCGGATGCCAAAACTTTTGACGATATGACGGACGACATCGGGATTGGCGAGTTCGATTTCCATCATGCTTCATCGCCTCCTTCCCGTAGCGCTTCGTCCCATTCGTCGCGCGTGATGCCGAAATGATTGAGCCGTTTCAAAAATTGGCGCGCGTTTCCGTAGCCGATTCCCAGCCGAGCGCCGACGGCGTCACGACGAGCCGCCGCATTTTCGTCGCCCATAAGCCCGGCGCGAAGAAGGTCCGCCGTCGTGAAACGCTCCTCCGGATGTTCTTCCATCACGTGCGCCTTGGCCAAGGCACGCAAAATCGAGGCGGGCGAGGCATCCTCGATGCCTACATCCGTCTCGGTTTTGGCTTCGTCCTTTGGCACGAATGCGTGAGCGGCGCGGGGAAACAGCGCGGAAAGACGTTTCCGAATGCGTTCCCCCGGACCGTCCGGATCGGTCAGAATAATAATGCCGCGTTTCTCGTACGCAGCGCGAATCGCCGCCAAGACTTCGGGACGCAGAGTGTAACCCTCCGTCGCGATGCAATCACAAGAAACGGCCGCCGTGACGCGCGCGATATCCGATTTCCCTTCGACGACGATGACCTCGCGGAGCATCAGTCACGCACCACGTAGCCGATACCGCGGACAGTGTGAATATATTTCTTCTCCATTTTCTCATCGATTTTGCTGCGAAGATACCGCACGTAGACATCGACGATATTCGTGTTTCCCACATAGCCGTAGCCCCAGACTTCTTCCAGAATCTGGTCGCGGGTCACTACGTGATTTTTATTTTTCGCCAAAAAGAGAAGCAAATCAAATTCTTTTTTCGTGAGCTCAATGTTTTCGTCACCCACGCGCACTTCGTGACGCTCCGGATAAATGGCGAGATCCCGAATCGTATACGCCGGATCAACGACGGGAAGCGGCTCGTCATGACGCCGCAACATCGCGTGAAGGCGCGCGACAAGCTCCTTCGTCGCATAGGGCTTCGTCATGTAATCGTCCGCGCCGGCCTCCAACATATCGACTTTGGTATCGACAGCGGCATCTTCGGAAATCACGGCAATCGGAATAGAGGAAACGCTCCGCACGCCCTCCAAAAGTCCCATCGCATCCTTCATCGGCGGATCGGGATCCAAAATGATGATATCCGCTTGGCGCTGCCCGGCCAAATCGACGACGGATTCTCCCGTGTGATCCAGCAATACGGAGAAATCCTCCGCTTCCAACTTCGTGCGCAAGAAATGGGCGACACTTTTATCACTCTCGACAATGAGTACACACTTCCGCATAAACTTCCCTCCCCAAAAGAAAAACATAACAATTCAGAATTTCTTTAGCACGTTTGTTATTGTTTTTTTCGTGCGAGCCCCTCTCATAAGGCTTCAATATTTTTTAAGAAATCCTGAATATATAATACCATATTTTTTGAAAACGTCAAATAGAAATTTTTAATCAGTTGCGTTTTGCGTCGATTTTTTCGGATTTTGATTTTAGAAACCGATTTCCTTTCCGTTTTTATGAAACTGTAATTTTCTTCAAAGAATCGAAAATCGATTTTTAGTTTTCCGGCCATCGGACACCATAAAAAATCCTTGGAAAATTCTTGCATTTTGATTTTTCAGAGTCGTTCCCTCCTCTCTAATCTGCTATATACCTATAGTAGACTTTCAGAGATTTTTATCTGAAATCAGAAATAAAAATATTTGATTTTAGATAAAGTATTCTACAGATTTTTTCTTTCCATTTCCTATCACCGAAAAATTTTTCATCTCAAACGCCGCCAAGGCCAATCAAGAAAAAAGCCCCGCCTCCCATCTCTATCTTCCCAAAGCCATCACCTCAAACGCCGAAAAAGAAAAGAAGAAAAAAAGCCGTGCTTCTTTTCCTCTTCCCTCTTCCCTTTCAGCAAAAAATTTTTCACCTCAAACGCCACAAAACCCAAGCAATATTTCCCCCACGCCTCTCTTCCCTCACAACCAAAAAACCGCCTCCCATCGGAAAGCGGTTTCTGTTTCTTCATTTCTATTCAGCTTTGCATTACGAAAGGCGGCGGAGAAGATGACGGATGTGACCGTCTCCGTACACCGACGTGTTATCATGCTCTTCTTCGATGCGAAGGAGCTGATTGTATTTGGCGACGCGTTCCGTGCGGGCCGGGGCGCCGGTTTTGATTTGGCCCGCATTCAGCGCAACGGCCAGATCCGCAATCGTCGTATCTTCCGTCTCGCCGCTCCGGTGCGAAATGACGGCGGAGTAACCGGCGCGTTTCGCCATTTCCACCGCTTCCATCGTTTCCGTCAGCGTGCCGATTTGATTGACTTTGATCAGAATGGAATTGGCGACGCCTTTGTGGATGCCTTGGGACAGGCGTTTCGTATTCGTGACGAAAAGATCGTCGCCGACGAGCTGGATTTTGTTTCCGAGCGTTTCCGTCAAGAGTTTCCATCCGTCCCAATCTTCTTCGCCAAGGCCGTCTTCGATGGAAATGATCGGATATTTCGCCAAAAGTCCTTGGTAGTACGCGACCATGTCCGCGGCGTCCTTGGCCGTGTGATCGCCGGTCAGATGATAGAGGCCGTCGTCGCCCAAAATCTCGGAAGCCGCGACGTCGAGAGCGAGCGCGATGTCTTCGCCCGCGCGGTAGCCGGCTTTTTCAATCGCTTCGCAAATGACTTCGATGGCCGCTTCGTTCGACGGCAAATCCGGCGCAAAACCGCCTTCGTCGCCGACCGCCGTCGACAAATTTTTCCCTTTGAGGACGCTCTTGAGCGCGTGGTACACTTCGGCGCCCATGCGGAGCGCTTCGCGGAAATTCTCGGCGCCGACGGGCATGATCATGCATTCTTGGATATCGACATTGTTGTCGGCGTGCGCACCGCCGTTCATGATATTCATCATCGGAACGGGGAGCACGTGCGCATTGGCGCCGCCCAGATAGCGATACAGCGGAAGATGCGCGGATTTCGCCGCTGCCTTCGCCGCCGCGAGCGACACGGCCAGAATCGCATTCGCGCCGAGACGGCTCTTGTTTTCCGTGCCGTCCAGCGAAATCAAAAATTCGTCGATGCCGCGCTGATCGGAAGCGTCTGCGCCGAGAAGTTCGTCCGTGATTTCGTCATTCACAAAATTCACGGCCGCGAGCACGCCCTTGCCACAGTAACGGTCGCCCCCGTCGCGAAGCTCCGTCGCCTCGTACATCCCGGTGGACGCCCCGGACGGGACCGCCGCGCGGGAAAATGTGCCGTCCGAAAGCTCCATGTCGACTTCAACGGTCGGGTTTCCTCTGGAGTCCAAAATTTCTCTTGCGAAAATGTCAATAATTTCTGCCATGATGGGTGTCCTTTCCTGCTTGTTCATAAATGGAAATAAAAGTGTCGGCCTTGAGCGATGCGCCGCCGACGAGCGCGCCGTCGATGTCCTCTTCTTTCAGGAAATCGGAAATATTTTGATCCGTCACGCTGCCGCCGTAGAGAATGCGAATGCTTCCCGCCGCCGCGCCGAACCGAGCCGCCAGACGCGCGCGGATGAAACGGCACGCCGCTTCCGCATCCTCTGCCGATGCGGATTCTCCCGTGCCAATCGCCCAAATCGGTTCATAGGCGACGACGAGCCGCGCCGCCGCTTCTGCCGAAAGACCTGCCGTCCCGCCGTCGATTTCTTCGCCGAGGACGGCCTCCGTCTTCCCCGCCGCGCGTTCGTCCTTCGTCTCGCCGACGCAAAGAATCGGCGTGAGTCCCGCTTCGAAAAGCGCGCGCACCTTGCGATTCACAAAATCATTCGTCTCGCCCAAGATTTGGCGCCGCTCGGAATGGCCGACGATGCAATACGTGCAGCCCGCCTCGCGGAGCATCTCCGGGGAAATTTCTCCGGTGAAAGCGCCTTTTTTCTCCGGGTACACATTCTGCGCGCCCAAGGAAATACCGGCCGCTTCCGCCGTCTCCCGCGCCGCCGAAAGCGCCGTAAAGGGCGGGCAAATCAGCATCTCGGCGTCATTTTTCAAGACGCGGGACAGCCCGGAAAGAAGCGCCGCCGCCTCGGACGCCGTGCCGTTCATTTTCCAGTTTCCCGCAATCAAAATCTTCCTCACGCGCCCTCCTTGTCTGCCAGGACAGCGATGCCCGGAAGCACCATGCCTTCCAGCATTTCAAGCGACGCGCCGCCGCCCGTCGAGACATGAGAAAATTTCTCGCCGATGCCCAGGCTGTCCACGACTTCCGCCGATTCCCCGCCGCCGACAACCGTCACGGCGTCAATGTCGGCCAGCGTCCGCGCCACGGAGAACGTCCCTTCCGAGAACGGCTTCATTTCAAAGACGCCCATCGGCCCGTTCCAGACGACCGTTTTCATCTTTTTCAGCGTTTCTTCATACAGCGCAATCGTCTTCGGCCCGATGTCGAGCGCCATCCACGGATCGGAAAATTCCTCCGCCGTCAGCACTTTCACTTCCGCGTCTTCGGCGAATTTGTCGCCCGCCGTGAAATCGACCGGAAGGAGCATGGAAACGCCGAGTTTCTTCGCTTTTTCCATCAAATCCCGCGCCAAATCGAAACGGTCGGGATCCTGCAGCGATTTTCCCATGCGATAGCCCTTGGCCGCGACAAACGTATTCGCCATGCCGCCGCCGATCAGAATCACATCCGCCTTTTCCATCAAATTGGCAATGACGTGGATTTTATCGCCGATTTTCGCTCCACCGATGATGGCCGCGAAAGGACGCTCCGGCGACGAAATCACGCGATCCAGGAAATCGATTTCCTTTTGCAGCAAGAGCCCCGCCACCATCGGGAGCAGTTTCCCCACGCCGACGACGGACGCGTGCGCGCGATGCGATACGCCGAACGCGTCATTCACCGCCGCATCGCAACCCGCGACCAATTCCTTGGCAAAAGCGGGATCGTTTTTCTCTTCCTCTTTATGGAAACGCAAATTTTCCAAAAGGAGCACGTCGCCCGGGCGAAGCGCCGCCTTCATGGCCGCCGTTTCCGCGCCGATTGCGTCTTTGGCAAATTGCACCGGCCGCCCCAGGAGCGTTTCCAAATGCGCCGCCACTTTGGAAAGCGACAGCTCCGGCTTCACTTCGCCCTTCGGCCGCCCCATGTGGCTCGCCAGCACCAGCGCCGCGCCCTGCTCCAGCAAATAACGCAGCGTCGGAATCGTCGCGGCAATGCGGCGGTCGTCCTTGATCGTCCCGTCCGCTTCGTGCGGGACATTGTAATCGACGCGGACGTAGACCGTCTTGCCCGCGCAATCGAGGTCGTAAATTGTTTTTTTCATCTCAAAGCCCCTTGGAAGCGACATACGCCGCCAAATCCGAAATGCGGCACGAATAGCCCCATTCGTTGTCATACCAAGCGATGACCTTCACCAAATTTCCGTCCATCACCATCGTGAGGTCCCCGTCGACCGTGGACGACACGCTCGTCCCTTTGAAATCGGAGGAAACGAGCGGCTCGTCCGTGTACGCCAAGATGCCTTTGAGCGAGCCCTCCGCCGCGGCTTTGAGCGCTCCATTCACTTCTTCCTTCGTGACGGGGCGCGCCAATTCCACCGTGAGATCCACCAAGGAAACATCCGGCGTCGGCACGCGAATCGCCAGCCCGTTCAGTTTCCCTTTCAGCGCCGGAATCACGATGCCCATCGCTTTGGCCGCGCCCGTGGACGTCGGCACCATATTTTCCGCCGCTGCCCGACCGCGCCGCGGATCCTTTTTGTGACCTTTGTCCAGAATGGCCTGATCGTTCGTGTACGAATGAATCGTCGTCATGAGTCCGCGCACGATGCCGAATTGTTCCTGAATCACCTTTGCGACAGGCGCGAGGCAATTCGTCGTGCAAGACGCATTGGAAATAATCGTGTCCCGCGCCGGATCGTACTCCGTGTGATTCACGCCGACGACGAGCGTCGCATCATCGTCCTTGCCGGGCGCCGTGATAATGACCTTCTTCACGCTGCCGTGCACGTGCTGCATCGCTTCCTCGTGACCTTTGAGTTTCCCGGTCGCTTCGATCACAATCTGCGTGCCGTAATCTTCCCACGTGAGCGTCGACGCGTCGCGGCTCTGGAAAACGTGCACGCGCCGCCCCTCAATCACCAGATCGTCGCCGTCGATTTGAATCTCGCGATCCCAGCGCCCGTGGACGGAATCGTATTTCAAAAGATACGCCGCCGTTTCCACCCCACTCGGATTGTTGATGGCGACGACGTCGAACTCGTCCTTCCGATTCCACATATCGCGGAAAACGAGCCGCCCGATGCGCCCAAATCCATTGATCCCGATTTTCGTAGCCATTCTGTCCCCTCCTGTAATAAAGGAAATATAAATAATAGAAACAACTGCTCATGACTGCAAACGTAAAATTTCCCGCGCCGCGCCTTCGTCCGTGACAAGCGTCCCGCGGACACCCGCGCCGGCCATCGCCAAAATCGCCGCGCCCTTTGAGCCGCCGCCCGCCGCGATCAGGACCGTGGGAATCGTTTCCAATTCCGAGAGCGCGACGCCCACATTGTGCATGTGGTACAGAATGCGCCCGTCCTTGTCCGCGTAAAGCCCGATAGCCTCGCCGACTGCGCCGTCTGCCAGCAGCCGATTTTTCAGCGCCGACGGAAGCTGATGCCGCTGCGCCATGCGATTCGCCTCGCCGACGCCGATGGCCAAAATATCCGCGCGATGAATAAGTGACTCCACCTCGCCGAGCTCCGGTGTTTCCTCTCGCACCCGCTCGATCAGCTCCGGCGAAAATCCGTCCGGGATGTGCAGCATCCGATAGCTGCCGCCCAGTTTCCGCGCCGTCACCGCCGCAATCGTATTCGCTTGGTGCTCGATATTTTCCCCGAAACCGCCGCGCGCCGGCACGACCGTGACATCCAAATTCATTGATGGAAGCGCCGCCGCCATCGCCGCCATCGTCGTCCCGCCGGACACCGCCACAATCTGCCCGTCCTTCACGCAGCGACTCATCGCGAGCGCCGCCTCCTGCCCGATGCGTTTCTTCACATTCTCGTCGACATCCGTATCGCCCGCGACGACAATCACGCGCTCCATGTGCAAGAGCTCCGCCAGCTTCCGCTCCGTCTCCGCCACACTCGGCCGCTCCAGAAAGAAACGCGAGAGCGGCGTCAGGACATTTTCCCCGCGCGCCGTCAGCCGGATGCCCGAAGGCTGCACGTACAAAATCCCCGTCCGCTCCAGCGCCTCCACATGGCTGCGCACGGCCCGCTCCGTCAGCCCCGTCTGCAGCGCCAAAAGCCGCCGCCCAATCGGCTGCCCCAATGCCACATGCCGCAGCACCTCGAAACGCTCCGCCGCCAAGCTTCGCATCTCCGGCACCAAGAGTGACATCGGCATCTCTTCGTCCAAGGAAACCACCTCGCCTTCCTCGTTTCATCCCGCGGGATAAAATTTGTCCCACGCGGGATAAAAAGAAACGAACCGCAAACATCACAAAAAATTTCCACGATTCGATTTCCGTTTCTTTTCGCTTCCAGTATATCACAGACAGAAAAAAACGGGAATAAAATTCTCATTGCGATTTACAAATTTTTTGAAACTTTATATAATGAGAGCACAAACACCGTTTTTCTGTTTCAAATTTTTTCAAAAAGGAGCTTATCATGTGGAACACAAAAATCACGAAACTTCTGGACATTAATTACCCGATCATTCAGGGCGCGATGGCCTACATCTCCGATGCGGCGCTCGTTTCCTCCGTCTGCGCGGCGGGCGGCACGGGCGTGCTCGCGACGGGGCGCGTCGAAATCGATTACATTCGCGAGCAGATTCGCGCCGTCAAGGACGCGACGAAAAAATCTTTTGGCGTCAATCTGATGCTCCAATCGCCGAATAAGGACGACGTCGCGCAGCTTTGCATCGACGAAAAAGTTCCCTTCGTCACGGTCGGCGCGGGCAATCCGCTGCCTTTCATCGAGCCGCTCCAGGCGCACGGCATCAAGGTCATTCCCGTCGTGCCGAATGTGAAACTCGCCAAGCGCGTGCAGGAAAAAGGCGCGGACGCGCTCGTGATTGAAGGGATGGAAGCCGGCGGGCATGACGGGAAACTGACAGTCATGGCGCTCATGGAAAATGTCATTCCGGAAATCGAAATCCCGGTCATCGCGGCGGGCGGCATCGCAGACGGTCGCGCCATCGCCGCCGCGCTCGTCATGGGCGCATCCGGCGTGCAAATCGGTTCGCGTTTCCTTCTCTCAGACGAATGCCACATACTCCCCGTCATCAAAGACGCCATCATCAACGCCGTCGACACCGATTCCGTCGTCACGGGCTTCACGACGAAAGACACCGTCCGCGGCCTGCGTAACGCGTGGAGCGATAAATTCCTCGAAATGGAACGCACGGGCGCGACGCAGGAAGAGCTGAACCAAGCGGCCATCGGCACGACGTACAAAGCGCTCGCGGAAGGCGACCTGGAAAACGGTTTCGTCCTCGTCGGCATGTCCCTCCACCGCCTCACGAAGAGACAGAGCACAAAAGAAATCATGGAAGAGCTCGTCAAGGAAACAGAAACCCGCCTCGCAGCAGCAGCGGGATTGATAAAATAAAGCGGTTCTCGGCTTTCAGCGCATAAAGGGGCAAAGACGTCAGATAGCATTTGACTCTGTGCTACATTTGCGGCAAAGACGTCAGACATCAGACGATCAGACGTCAGACAAAAGCGGTGTCGCTTCGCGACGATTTTTTATAGACGCCGTCGGCGTTTAGACCTCATCCTATCTGACAAAACTGCTGAGCAAACTCAATGACGCGTCTGACGTCTGATGTCTGACCATCTGACGTCTCAATCCTGCCTGTCAAAAAAGTTTTCAACTCGAAAGGATCCATACCATGTACACTCTCACCTCCAAAGAATTCAACGGCAAGACGCCGCAGATTCATGAAGAAGCCTTCATTGCGCCCGGCGTCCATCTTTTCGGCGACGTGCGCGTCGGGAAACACGCCAGCGTCTGGCCCGGTGTCGTCGCGCGCGGCGATGTGAATTATATTTCCATCGGCGAATGCACGAACGTCCAGGACCTCACCTGCCTCCACGTTGCCGACGACAATCCCTGTATCATCGGCGATTACGTCACCATCGGCCACTGCGCCTGCGTTCACGGCTGCGTCATCGAAGACCACGTCCTCATCGGCATGAGCGCCACCGTCCTGACCGGCGCCGTCATCGGCCGCGGATCCATCGTCGCCGCCGGTGCCGTCGTCATGGAGAAACAAGTCGTCCCGCCGAATTCCCTCGTCGTCGGCTGCCCCGCCCGCGTCGTCCGCACCAAAGATATGATGGCCAGCATCCACGCACAAGCCATCAAATACAAAACAGAATGGTCCATCGGCTACGGCGTGAAACCGGACATCGAAGGCGAACTCTATCACGGAGAAAAAATCGTCTGAACAAAGAAACGCCAAGCAAAAAAACTCTCCTCTTTCTGTGAGGAGAGTTTTTTATTGGCATTGTATGCCCATTTGCGGTAAAGACGTCAGACATCAGACAATGTTTAGCTTTGTGCCACATTTTCGACAAAGACGTCAGATTCCAGACGATCAGACGTCAGACAAAAGCGGTGTCGCTTCGCGACGATTTTTATATGCGCCTTCGGCGTACCAAAAGGGCGGAATTAAGAATTGAGAGGCATAACCGATTTCATTTTTTTGCTTTGAGGCATTTGAAACAAAAAAAATTCTGCTGATAGAGATGAGGAAAAGCGGAAGCGCTCCGCGCGATTTACTATAAAATGCGGCCGGAGGCCGCCACAGATTTAGCCTTCCTTTGGAGGAAGGTGCCTCCGGAGGAGGCGGATGATGGGTCGCCGAAGGCGCAAATATAAAAATGTCGCAAAGCGACACCTCTCGCAAACAAGCGAAGCAATGTTTGTGCAATACTCTTTGTGAGAAAAAAGTAAAGCACAAAAAAAGTTTGTGCCCAGCAAAAAACGCTGTAAGGGGGCCCGCCTGTGCAAAATTCGCCGGTGTTGCGTCGACATCTCCGAAAAAGTAAAGCGCCGAGGGGCGCCGACGCGTCTCGCGGCCTTGCGTGGTAAGAATGCGTCATG
>CAVHDO010000044.1:0-11061 GCA_963634795.1 Oscillospiraceae bacterium | reverse complement strand
CCTCAAAAGTTTTATAATAAAACAAATTTTTGTCAAAAGAGGCGGGAGGAAATTATGTTAGCATCCAGATTGTACAGCCCCACATTGCGGGAGATTCCGGCGGAGGCCGTGGTGGCCAGCCATATTTATATGCTCAAGGCGGGGATGATCCGCAAGATTGCGAGCGGCGTTTACGTGTATATGCCGCTTGCGTGGCGGACGCTGCAGAAAATTTCCGCGATTATCCGCGAGGAAATGAATAAGACGGGCGCGCAGGAGATCGCGATGCCGATTGTGCAACCGTCGGAGATTTGGAAGGAAACGGGGCGCTGGACGGTGTACGGCGAGGAAATGTTCCGGCTGAAGGATCGGCACGGGCGCGAATATTGCATGGGGCCGACGCACGAAGAGCTCGTGACGATGCTCGTGCACATGGACACGTCGTCCTACAAGCAGCTCCCGGTTTCCCTGTATCAGATTGCGAATAAATATCGCGACGAGTTGCGGCCGCGTTTCGGGCTCATGCGCGGGCGCGAATTCATCATGAAGGATTGCTACACTTTTGACGCGGACGATGAGGGGCTCGACCGGCAGTATTGGACGATGTACGATGCGTACACGCGGATTTTCACGCGTTGCGGGCTGCATTTCCGTCCCGTTTTGGCGGATGGCGGGGCGATTGGAAACAGTCTCACGCACGAATTCGAGGCGCTCGCGGAGAGCGGGGAAGCGGATATCGTGTACTGCAAGCATTGCGATTTCGCGGCGAATACGGAAGCGGCGGTGCCGAAGACGGTTTCCGAAGGCATCGTGAATACAAAGGAAAAGGAAATGGTCGCGACGCCCGGGCAGCACACGATTGAGATGGTCTGCGATTATCTGAAGTCGCCGGTCACGCAGTCGGTGAAGGCGGTCGTATACAAGCTGGATGACACGGTGGTGCTCGCGATGGTGCGCGGCGATCACGAAGTGAATGAGGTGCTCTTGCAGCATTTGTACCAAGCGGAAACGGTCGCGATGGCGTCCGAAGAGGATTTGGCGCGTTGCGGGCTCGTCGCGGGATACATCAGCCCCATCGGGCTCAAAAAAGTCAAGGATTTCGATATCGTCGTCGATTCGTCGGTCATGGAAATGCAGGATGCGTGCTGCGGCGGAAACGAGAAGGATATGCATTATATTCACGTGAATCCGGCGCGGGATTTCGGAGATGTGCGCGTCGCGACGATTCGGATGATCACGGAGAAGGACGTCTGCCCGAAATGCGGCGGCGAGATTGAAATCAAAAAGGGCATCGAGGTCGGGCAGGTCTTCAAGCTCGGCACGAAATACAGTGCGGCGCTCGGCTGCACGTATCTGGATCAGAATGGGAAATCGCAGCCGATGGTCATGGGAAGCTACGGGATCGGCGTGTCTCGCACGATGGCGGCGGCGATCGAGCAGAGCCACGACGACGACGGCATCATCTGGCCGGTCGCCATCGCGCCGTACCAGGTCGTCATCGTCCCGGCGAACAACAAGGACGAGCAGGTGATGGCCGCGGCGAAGAATCTTTACGAGTCTTTTGAGGAAATCGCGGATGAAGTGGTCCTGGATGATCGGAACGAACGCGCGGGCATCAAATTCAAAGATGCGGATCTCATCGGCTACCCGGTGCGCGTGACGCTGGGCAAGAATTTCTTGGAAACGGGCCGCGCGGAAGTCCGTCTCCGCAGGACGGGTGAAACGGTCGAGGTGCCGATAGAGGAATGCAAGGAGAAAGTGACGGAAATCCTGGCGAAATTGTTCGCGGAGAATGAGTGATAGAGAGATATAGGGTGTGATTGGCTTTTTTGTCAGGCAGGATTGAGACGTCAGACATCAGATGGTCAGACGTCAGATTTTAGTGGTGTCGCTTCGCGACGATTTTTTATATTGCGCCTTCGGCGACCCATCATCCGCCCTTACGGGCACCTTCCTCCAAAGGAAGGCTTAGTCGGTGGCGGCTTCGCCGCATTTTATAAAAAAACGCGCGAAGCGCATCCGCTTTCCGTCTGACGTCTGAAGTCTGACAGTCTGACGTCTCTCGCACTATGAGACGCGAAAGTTGAGCCGCAACAGTGTACTGCTCTTTGTCTGACGTCTGAAGTCTGACGGTCTGACTTCTCTCGCACTATGAGACGCGAAAGTTGATCCGCAACACTATACTGCTTTTTGTCTGACGTTTGACGTCTGATTGTCTGACGTCTCTCGCACTATGAGACACAAAAGCCGAGCCGCGCAATAAAGGAGAGACTATTATGGACGAATTGGAGGCGCTTCGGGAGGAGATTCGGGGGATTGATACGGAATTGGCCGCGCTTTTTGAGAAGAGAATGGCCGTGTCCGCCTCCGTCGCCCAAGTGAAAATCCAGAAGAATTTGCCGATCTACGACGCCGCGCGCGAAGAGGAAAACATCGAGGCGCTTTGCGGTTTCCTTTCCGATGCGGCGAATCGTCCGCTGTTTCGCAAATGGTATCGGCTGCTGATGGACGCTTCCAAGACGCGGCAAAAGGAAATTCGGGAAGAAAAACGATGAAAGAACAGTTGACGGGTACGGTCGAGAGGGTCATTTTTGCCGGTGACGATGAGACGTACGCCGTCTTTTTATTGTGCCTGAAAGATTCGGAGAAACGCGTCACCGTCGCGGGCGAGGTGGGCGTGCCGGCCGAGAATGCGGCGGTGGAAGTGTCCGGGCGCTGGCAGATTCATCCGCGCTACGGGCGGCAATTTCGCGCCGAGACGATGACGGAGAGACGCCCGACGACCGCCGCCGAGATGGAAACTTATTTGGCGTCGGGACAAATTCGCGGCATCGGCCCGCAGCTCGCCAAAGTCATCGTGCACCGTTTCGGCAAGGAAACCATCGACATTTTGGACACGCGCCCCGAAGCGCTCCTTTCCATTCCGGGCATCGGAAAAAAGAAATTGGCGTCCATTCGCGCGTCTTGGCAATCGTCCAATCGCCTCCGCCACTTGATTCTTCGCCTCCAAAGAGCCGGCATCCCCGCGCGTTTCGCCGCCGTCTTGGAAAAAACATACGGCGAGTCGCTCGAGACCGTCCTTTCGTCCGAGCCCTATCGCATGGTGCGCGATATTTCCGGCATGGGATTCACGCAGGTGGATCGCTTGGCGATGGAGGAGGGGATCGACCCCTGCGACGCCGAGCGCATCCGGGCCGCCGTTTTCTATACGCTCAATCAATTCGCGACCGCCGGTCACACTTGCCTCCCCGCGTGGCAAATCATCGAAAACGTGTCATCGCTCTTGGATTTGGAGAAAGCGACCGTGCGCACCGCCGTTTCCGATGCGGTGAGCGACGGGGACATCCAGGCCGTTTTCTACGGCGAATGCTATTATCTCTACACGCCTGCGCTCTATGAGGCGGAAACGGAGGCCGCCGAGCACATCCGCCGCCTGCAAAGCGCGAAGGAAATAGGAAACCCGAAGCTTTCCATCGAAGCTTTTGAAAAAGAACACGGGATTACGCTCGCCGCCGAGCAGCGTGAAGCCGTGGAGCAAGCGATGCAATCCGGCCTTCTCGTCATTACGGGCGGACCCGGCACCGGCAAGACGACGCTCATCCGCGCCATTATCACCGCCGCGGAGCAATACGGCGCGACCGTGCGGCTCGTGGCGCCCACCGGACGCGCCGCCAAACGCCTCGCCACCGCCTCGGGGAAAACCGCGCAGACCATTCACCGCGCACTGGAAGCCGAAATGGCGCGCGGCAAGACCCTTTTCATGGTGGACGAATCCGCGCCGCTCGACGAAGACCTCATCATCGTCGACGAAGCCTCCATGCTCGATATTTCCCTTTTTTATCATCTTCTTTGCGCCATCAAAGACAAAGCGCGGCTCATCCTCGTCGGCGACATCGATCAGCTCCCGCCCGTCGGTCCGGGAAACCCGCTCAAGGACCTCATCGCTTGGGGCGACATTCCCGTCGTGCGCCTCACGCAAATTTTCCGCCAATCCGAAGGCAGCGGCATCGTCACGAACGCCGCGCGCATTTTGAAGGGCGAGCTCCCCGTTTCCGAAAACGGCATGGACATCGTCTACGTTGAAAATGACGACGAAGCCTATCGCACCGTCATGGCGCTCTGCGAAAACTATAGCTACGGCGAGGACGAGACGACCCTCTGGAATATGCAAGTCCTCTCGCCCATGTACCGCGGCGCGTGCGGCGTCGACAAGCTCAATGCCGGCATCCAGGACGCCGTGCGCGAAGCGGCGCAGACGAAAGCGCCCTTCCGCTGCGGCGACAAAGTCATGCAGCGGCGCAACAATTACGAAAAAGAAGTTTACAACGGCGACATCGGCACCGTCTGGGCGGTGAATTGGGAAGGCCGGAAGGAACAGGAAATCGAGGAAGAGCCGGAGCAGGACATACAGGACGCACAGGAAATACAGGAAACGCCGGAAGCGGAGCCCGTTTCCTATGATTTCGCCGACGACGAGCCGGACGAAGAAGAAGATGCGCCGCGCGCCGTCAAAAAAGTCTTCGTACGTTTCCCCGAGCAAGAAATTGTCTACGATTTCCCGGAAACGGATGAATTGCAGCTCGCCTACGCCGTCACCGTGCACAAGAGCCAGGGGAGCGAATACGAGCGCGTCATCCTCGTCCTCCTGTCCTCGCAATATCCGATGCTCCAGCGCAATCTTCTCTACACCGGCATCACGCGCGCCGGCCGCCACACCATTCTCGTCACGACGAAAGCGGCCCTTTCGCGTGCCGTCGCCAATGACAAGACCGCCCTCCGCTGCACACTCTTCCTGCCGCTTTTGAAAAAGGAGGCCAAGCTGTGAATTGGTGGAAACAGGCGCTCGATCTCGTCTTCCCGCGCTGTTGCCCGGCCTGCGGCGCCTACACGGGACGCGACACCCTCTGGTGCGACGACTGTTTCCGAAAAGCGCTCGACCCGCATCAAATCCAAAGAAACGCCCATCCGCATTTGGCCGCCTGCTACACCGCCGCGCGCTACGAAGGCAGCGTCCGCAAACTCATCATCGGCCTCAAATACAATCAAAAGCCCCAGCTCGCCAAAGCCCTCCACCCGATTCTGGACGCGTTTCCCTGGTGGGAACGACTCTGCGCGGAAGTCGACCTCGCCGTCCCGATTCCCCTGTCGGACAAGCGGCGAAAAGAAAGAGGCTACAACCAGACCGATTTATTGTTTCAAGAAATTTTGGAAACGCGCGCCATTCCCTACGACCCCGCGTGCCTCGTTCGCATCCGAAACACGCCGAAGCAATCGCTCCTCAATAAAGAAGAACGCGAAAAAAATCTGCAAATGGCGTTTCACATCAACAAAGGAAAAGACATCCGAGGCAAAACGATTTTGCTCGCCGACGACATCTACACGACGGGCACGACGATGGAAACGGCCGCCAAAGAACTCCGCTGCGCCGGCGCGATCAAAGTCATCGGGATAACAGTGGCGTCGGGAGCGGTGTGAAAAGCGTCGTGAATTGAATAAGATTTCAAATAAAATAGTAAAGGTTAAAAACGAGAGTGAAGAGCGAAGAGTCATTTTGCGGCTGACGATTCAAATCAAGCAAGTGTTCTGGCATCGGGGATATATTTTATGATTTTCATTGCGATTTTGTTCATCGGCTGTGTCATATAAGAACAAAACGTGTTTTTTGTTGCCAAGCGCGAAAAGATGTGCTAAAATTCGTTCAGTTTATTATTTCCTGTAGAGTGAGCCGCGGCTCACTTTTTCTTATATTGGAAAAGGAGAGGGGTATGGCGCGAAAGGAAACGGAGCAAGCTGTCGCTGCGTTGCTTGACGGGCCGCTTTCGGAGGCGGGCTTCGAGCTGGTGGACGTGGAGTATGTGCGCGAGCGGAATTGGATTCTGCGGCTCTATGTCGACAAGGAAGGCGGCGTGGATTTGTCGGATTGCCGCGAGGCGAGCGAAACGGCGGGCGCGATTCTGGACGAGAAGGATTTGATTCCCGGCAATTATATGCTGGAGGTGTCGTCGCCCGGCATGGACCGCGTGATCAAAAAGGACAAGGATATTGTGAAATTTTCCGGCGAGGCGGTCAATGTGAAATTGTTTGCGCCGCTGGTCGAGGGTGTGAAGGAAACGAAAATTTTTACGGCGACTTTGGGCGGGCTTTCCGAGGCCGGCGAGGTCGTGTTGACGCCGGAGGGCCGGGAGACAGTTTCCGTTTCAAAAGACAAAATCGCGCAGATGCGGTTGCATGTGACATTTTAATGTAGGAGGCAGAAAACATCGTGAACGAACAACTTTTGCAGGCAGTGGAAATTCTGGTGAAGACGAAAAAAATCCCGGAAGCGGTGGTGTACGACGCTTTGGAATCGGTTTTTTTGACGGCGTACAAGCGGGAGAAAAATTCGGGGGAAACGATTTCGGTGAGCATTGACCGGCAGACGGGCGATTATCACATTTACGCGGAGAAACGCGTCGTGGACGAAGTGTCGGAGGTGCCGGAGGAAGCGGTGAACGAGATTTCGTCGGAAGAGGCGAAGAAAATCAATGCGGCGTATGAGCCGGGGGACATTTTGCACGTCGAGGTGACGCCGAAGGATTTCGGTCGGACGGCGGCGCTCGCGGCCAAGCAGGTCTTGATTCAGAAAATGCGCGAGGCGGAGCGCGGTTTCATTTACGAGGAATTTTCCGCGCGCGAAGGCGACATCATCACAGGCACGGTGAAATGGATGGATGCGCGCACGGTGTACGTGGATTTGGGCCGCATCGAAGGAATGTTGCCGCTGCCGGAGCAGATTGAAGGGGAAACTTTCGAGAAGGGGCAGACGATTCGTTGCTGCGTGCTGGAGGTGCGTAAGACGACGAAGGGACCGGAAATTATTTTGTCGCGGACGAATGCGGCATTTCTGAAGCGTCTCTTTGAATTGCAGGTACCGGAAATTTACAGCGGCACGGTGGAAATCAAATCGGTGGCGCGGGAAGCCGGTTCGCGGGCGAAAATTTCCGTCTACGCGATGGATCCGACGGTGGATCCGGTTGGTGCGTGCGTGGGGCCGAAGGGACAGCGCGTGCAGAATGTGGTGGACGAGCTGTGCGGCGAAAAGATTGACATTGTCTGTTGGGATGAAGATCCGGCGGTGTATATTGCAAATGCGTTGTCGCCAGCGAATGTCCTGACGGTCGCGGTTGATGAGGAGCAGAAAGTGTCGTACGTCGTCGTGGAAGATTATCAGTTGTCGCTCGCCATCGGGAAATCCGGGCAGAATGCGCGTCTCGCGGCGCGGCTCACGGGCTGGAAAATTGACATCAAGAGCCAGACGCAGGCCATCGAAGAAGGCATGATGGAGCCGGAGGAAGACGGCGATATTTTGAGCGATATCGAATCGGCCGGCGAAGGAGAATGATATGAAGGTCAGAAAAATTCCGATGCGCAAATGCGTCGGGTGCGGGGAGCTGAAACCGAAAAAAGAACTCATTCGCATCGTCGCGATGCCCACGGGGGAAATCGAAGTTGACCGGACGGGAAAGAAATCGGGCCGCGGCGTGTACATTTGCGACAATCCGGAATGTTTCGCGGCCGCGCATAAAAGTCACGGATTGGAGCGGTCCTTGAAAAGACCCGTTTCCGATACCGTCTACCAAGCTTTGCGGGACGGGCTCTCATGAAAGAGCGGGTCTACCAATTTTTGGGGCTGGGTCAGAAAGCCGGCTACATCCTCTCGGGCGACACCCAAATTCGAGACGGTGTGCGGCGGGGGAAAGGAAAGCTCCTCCTATTGGCGACGGATGCCGCAAAGCGTACCGCTGAAAATTACCAAGTTCTTTCGGCGGCTCATCACATTCCTGTGTGTCTTTTCGGGGAAAAAGAAGCACTCGGTCATATATTGGGGAAAACGGAGCGCACGGCGCTGCTGATTACGGATAGGAAATTCAGCGCCGCCGTCCTTCGAAAATTGGAAACCGAACAGAAGGAGGATCGCGTATGGCAAAATACAGAATCTACGAATTAGCCAAACAGTACAATAAATCCAGCGAGGACATCATTAAAATTTTGAATGGGCACCATATCGCCGTGACCAAGGCGGCGAACAGTGTCGACGAGGCGGCCAAGGACATTTTGGAGAAGGAATTCGGCGAAGAGAAACCAAAGAAACCGCAGTTCCGCGTCGTCCGTTTCGACAAGAAGAATCCGGCGCAAGAGCAGAAACGGACGTCGTATTCGTCCTATTCGCCGGATGCGAAAGAATCGGACGCCGACGATAAGAAGAAACAGGACGCGCCGAAAAATACGCCGCCGCAGAAGAAATCGGAGGAAGCACCGCAAAATAACCGAAGTGATGCGCAGAAACAGAATCAAAACGACGCGCCGCGGAAGGACCATCGCGCCGATGCGAATCGAAATCAGGCCGCGCCAAAGCAGGGAGAGAAAAATGCGCGCCGGGAGAACGGGCAGCCGATGAATCAGAATGGCGAGAAACCGGGGAGACGCTACGGTCCGGGCTATCGTCCCACCGGAGAGAATGCCGTCGGTCGTCGGGAAGGGGATCGCAACCAAAGAGGCGAACGTCGCCAGGACGGACGGCCGCAAGGACAGAAAAGCGGAGGCGACCGTTCCGGTTTCCAAAGAAACGGAGAGCGCTTGCAGAATCAAAGACCGCAACAGGGGCAGAAGCCGCAGCAGGGCGGACAGCCGAGACGCGAACGCCCCGCGGATACGGACGCGCCGAAGCCGGATGTTTCCCCGTCGCGTCGTGATAAGAGCGCGAAAAAGAAAGCAGGCAAGAAAGATTTCGAGCGCAGCCGCCGTGAAAAAGAGGGCAGCTCCCTCATGGCGCAGTCTTTGAAGCAGAACAAAAAGAAAAAGCACGTGACGGAAAAGAAAGCGGTTTCCTATCCGACGGAAGTCGTCATGCCGCCGTCCGTCACGGTCAAGGAGCTCGCCGAACTGTTCGGGCGCGAAGTCAGCGAAGTGATCATGCAACTCATGAAACTCGGCATCATGGCGACGATCAACCAGAATGTCGATCCCGACGCGGCGATGCTCTTGGCCGATGAATTTGGCGTCACGGTCACGGAAGAGGAAAAAGGCGCCGACCCGACGGAATACACGCCGGAAGAAGACGATCCCCGTTTCCTCAAAGAGCGCCCGCCCGTCGTCACGATCATGGGTCACGTCGACCACGGGAAGACGACGCTGCTGGATGCTTTGCGGGAAACGAATGTCGCGGCGCACGAAGCCGGCGGCATCACGCAGCGCATCGGCGCGTACCAGATTCGTTACAAAAACGAAAAAATCACCTTCCTCGATACGCCGGGGCATGAAGCTTTCACCGCCATGCGAAACCGCGGCGCGCAGCTCACCGACATCGCCGTCATCATCGTTGCGGCCGACGACGGCGTCATGCCGCAGACCATCGAAGCCATTCATCACGCGAAGAGCGCCGAAGTGCCGATTTTGGTCGCGATTAATAAAATTGACAAGCCCGGCGCGAATCCGGATCGCATCAAGGAAGAACTCAGCCAGCACGGACTTTTGAGCGAAGATTGGGGCGGCGACGTCATCATGGTGCCGATTTCCGCCAAGCAAAGAATCGGTCTGGATGAGCTCTTGGACAATATTCTCCTCGTCGCCGAAATGGAAGAACTCCGTGCGAATCCGAAGCGCGAAGCGTACGGCATCGTCGTGGAAGCGCAGCTCGACAAAGGCCGCGGCCCCGTCATGAATGTCCTCGTGCAGAACGGGACGCTCCACGCGGGCGACGGCATCCTCGCCGGAAAATGCTGGGGACGCGTCCGCGCCATGACGAATGAGCAGGGACGGAAGCTCAAAGACGCGACGCCGTCAACGCCGGTTGAAATTCTCGGCATGGACAGCGTGCCGGAAGCCGGCGATCATTTCTACGTCATGGACGAGAGAAAAGCGAGAGAAATCGCCGAGAAACGCGCCACCCGCGCCAAGGAAGAAGAGCAGAAGAGTTTCCAGAAAGTCACCCTCGACAATATTTTCGAAAAGATTGCCGAAGGCGAAATGAAGAAACTGGACATCATCATCAAGGCCGACGTCCAAGGCTCTGTCGAAGCGTTGCAGCAATCGCTCCTCGGCATCAAGAGCGAAAAAGTCAGCATTTCCGTCGTCCACAGCGCCGTCGGTGCCATCAGTGAATCCGACGTCATGCTGGCGAGCGCGTCCAATGCGCTGATCATCGGTTTCAACGTCCGTCCCGATGCGAATGCGCGGAAATTGGCCGACACGGAAAAAGTCGACATCCGTCTCTATCGCGTCATTTACGACGCCATCGACGACATCAAAGCCGCCATGACGGGGCTCCTCTCGCCGAAGATTCGCGAAGAAGTGACCGGCCACGCCGAAGTGCGTCAAGTCATTCGCACGCCGAAAGTCATCGTCGCCGGCTCCTACGTCACGGACGGGAAAATTTACGGAAACAGTCTCCTCCGCCTCGTGCGCGACGGCATCGTCATTCACGAAGGAAAGATTGCCTCGCTTCGCCGTTTCAAAGACGACGTCAAAGAAGTCGCCGAAGGCTACGAATGCGGCATCGCGATTGACAGCTATCGCGACGTCAAAGAAGGCGATCAGCTCGAAGCGTACAAGCTGACAGAAGAAGCGGCTGTTTTGGAATAAGGAAACAGAAACAAAAAACCTCTGCACGGAAAATGTTCGTGCAGAGGTTTTTTGTTTGCTTTTTTGGGGATGATTTTGTACAGGCGAGCATTCTTGCACCAAGAACAGCTTGGATCTTTGAGCTGGGAGCTTGGAGCCTAAAGCGGTGTCGCTAGACGAAGTCAAGACATCAGACGTCAGACGATCAGACATCAGATTTTAGCGGTGGCGCTTCGCGCGATTTTTTATAAAAATAAATGCGGCAAAGCCGCCACCTGCACTGCTCACTGCTCACTGCTCACTGCTCACTGCTCACTGCTCACTGCTCACTGCTCACTACTCACTGCTAACTGTTTTAGCTCCCAGCTCTTTTCATTTATTTTACGTTTTTTTATTGTCAGAAAAAATATTTTCTCTTATAATAGCGATACAACAGGTCGTCGTGAAAGGAGGAGATTCGGATGTTTGATTTGGGGCAAAGAA
>CAVHDO010000043.1:0-11349 GCA_963634795.1 Oscillospiraceae bacterium | reverse complement strand
AAGAAAGGAAACGAAGCAAAGGAAAGAAACCGCCGCCAGGGCAAAATTCGCCGCCGCTCAGGGGCGCCGCCGCTCGGCCTTCGGACAGTTAGCAATTAGCAATGAGCAATTAGCAGTTAGCAGGGCTTTTTATTGCTTGACTTTTGAGGCGTTTGTGATTCTTGTTGTATAAAAAAATTGCGCGAAGCGCGTACCTTCACTGCTAACTGCTCACTACTCACTGCTAACTTTTATTGGCGCGGGTCTCGGCGAATTTTGCACAGGCGGGCCTCCTTGCACGTTTCTTTGTAAGTTCATAACAAACCAAATCAAAAAGCTTACCGATATTCTTGCTGCACTTTTAAGGGCGTTTATGGAAGAAACTTTCCTGTGATATAATGTTTCCGAAAAATCGTCGCGAAACGGCGAAAATATTGCTTCAAAGTCGAACGGAGAAGAAATTATGAAAAAGAAAATTTCTTTGATACAAATGAGCGTCGCGCTTGGTGAACCTGAAAAAAATTTTGCGCACGCGAGAGAACTTCTTACCCGCGCCGTCGAAAGTGCGGAAGCGCCAGATATTCTTGTGCTGCCGGAGATTTGGAACACCGGTTTCCTTCCCCGGACGCACGAAGCTCTCGTGGCAGCCTCCGACGAAGAGGGACGGGAAACCATTTCCCTTTGCGGCGAAATCGCCAAAAAATACGGCGTCAATATCGTCGCGGGCTCCGTATCCGTCCGTTGCGGCGATGATCTTTACAATCGCGCGCACGTTTTTAATCGGAGCGGCGCTCTCATCGCGACGTACGACAAAATGCACGCTTTCACGCCCGTCGGCGAGGAGAAACATTTCCGCGGCGGCACGAAGACCGTCCGTTTCTTCTTGGACGACATCCCGTGCTCGCTGGCCATTTGCTACGACGTCCGTTTCTGCGAGCTCATCCGCAAAGAGGCGCTCTCCGGCATCGACATTTTCTTTCTCCCCGCCGCCTGGCCGCTCGTGCGCCAATACCACTGGGACGTCCTCAACAAGGCACGCGCCATCGAAAATCAAATGTTCCTCTGCGCCGTGAACGAAAGCGGCTACGCGGGCAAGACGAAATACGCGGGGAATTCGCTTCTGCTTTCCCCTTGGGGCGACGAAATTCTCCATCTTCCGGAAGAGGAAACAATCCGGACGGGCGAAATCGATCTCGATGTTCTGCAGAAAATCCGAGAAACGATCAATGTTTTCCGTGATCGGAAGCCGGAATTGTATGTGTGAGTACACAGATTGGGGCGCTCGGCTATTTTGTCAGGCAGGATTGAGACGTCAGACGGTCAGACATCAGACGTCAGATGGTTGCTGCGCTTTGGGTGTCACACCTAAAATAACTATTAACCATTACAGAAAATCGGATGCGCTCCGCGCGATTTTTTATAAAAATCATCGCCGTGAGGCGATACCGCTAAAATCTGACGTCTGACCGTCTGATGTCTGACGTCTCGATTTCCGTGTGCGCATAAAGCGGAGCCATGCTCCCGGCATAAAAAAAACGGCCTTTCGGCCGTTCTTTTTATGCCTTGTCGTCAATAATCGCCGCGCCGCCGCTTTCTCCGGTGCGGATTTTGACGGCGTCGGTGAGTTCGGAGATGAAAATTTTGCCGTCGCCCACGTTTCCTGTACAGCAAACGCGGCGAATCGTATCAATCAGCAAATCGAGAGGCGTCTCATAGATGACGATCTCGATTTTTGTTTTGGGCATCAAATTCACCGTGAGCACACGGCCGCGGAAAAGTTCGGTCTGCCCATGTGTGAGCCCGCAGCCGTACACGTCCGAAACGGTGATCCCTGTGACGCCGATGGCGTAAAGGGCTTCTTTCAATTCGTCCAATTTCTCCGGGCGAATCATCGCCTCGACTTTATAAATTTTTCGTTCTTCCATGAAAACGCAATCTCCTTTCGAATAAAACTTCATGTTTCTTGCTTCGCTGTATGTGTCTCGCAGAGATTGAGACATCAGATGATCAGACGTCAGACATCAGACACTTGTTAAACTTTTGACATCAACAGCAAGAAAGAACCGACGATGGGCGACGTAAGCAATACGACTTTTAATCTGACGTCTGATTGTCTGACATCTGACGTCTCGATCTCCTTGTGCGCCAAACGTCATTCGCACAATTGTTTCTTATATCTTATTATACGCCCGTTCGCCGTGTTCGATGAGGTCGAGGCCTTGGGCTTCTTCCGACGGGGTGGCGCGAAGCGGCATGATGGCGCCGACGATTTTCACCAGCAGTGTCGTTACGACGACGGCCATGATGATGGCGACGACGATACCGGCGATTTGCGGAACCATTTGATGCGCGTTTCCTGCCAAAAGACCGTCCGCGCCGGCCGGATTGACAGCCGTCGTGCAAAAGACGCCCGTCATGAGCGCGCCCCAGACGCCGCCCATGCCATGGCAGCCGAAGACGTCGAGGGAATCGTCGTAGCCAAATTTTTCTTTCACGTAGGTGATCATGATGTAGGAAACAATCGGAGTCGTCAGCCCGATGAAAAATGCCGCGTCGCTGTCCACGAAACCGGCTGCCGGCGTGATCCCGACGAGGCCCGCGATGATGCCCGTCATGAAACCGACGGTCGTCACTTTATTGTGTTGCCATTTTTCCAAAATCGCCCAGACGAGCCCCGCCGTGCAGGACGCAATGCCCGTATTTCCGAGCGCTTGCGCCATGACATCGGAAGCCGTGAGTCCCGCGCCGGAATTGAAACCAAACCAGCCGAGCCAGAGGAGCGTCGCGCCGATAATGACATAAGGAATGTTGTGCGGATGGATGGACGCCGTACCGAAATCGCGCCGCCGCCCGATCAAAAGCGCCGCGGTCAAAGCGGAGAAACCGGAGGTGATATGAATGACGGTCCCGCCGGCAAAATCGAGGCCGCCCATTTCCCGAATGTAGCCGCCGACGCCCCAGACCATGTGACACATCGGATCGTAGACGAGCGTCCCCCAGAGGAAAATGAAAATGCACCAAGGGATGAAACGCGTGCGTTCCACGATGCCGCCGGAGACAATCGCCGGAGTCAGAATGGCAAAGGCCATTTGAAACATACAGAAGAGAATCGCGGGAATCGTTTCCGAATAGTCCGGATCCGCCGCGAGCCCCACGCCGTGCAGCAGCAATTTGTCGCCGCCGCCGATGAAACCCGCGATGTCTTTCCCGAAGGCCAGCGAGTAGCCGAAGAGATACCATTGCACCGTGAAGATGGCGAGGCAGATGAAAGACATCATCATCGTATTAATGGTGTTTTTCCGGCGCACCAAGCCGCCGTAGAAAAGCCCGACCGCCGGCGTCATCAAGAGCACCAAGAGCGTCGCGAAAGCCACATACGCCATGTCGCCTGCGGAAAGCGCCGACGCGTCCTCGGCGGCAAAGACCGAAAGCGGCGCAAATGCCGAAAGTAATACGAAACCCAATAATCGAAACATCGTCTTTCTCCTTTCAAACAAAAAAGCCGCTTCCCTTATGAGGAAACGGCCTCTTTACCATCACCGTCAAAAAAGCCCGCCGAATCGGCGAGCCCTTTTTCGCAAATGTGAAATTGATGATGGTGAGAGTATACTCCCATCATTCCAAAAATGCAAGTCCTATTTCAAAAATGATAAAAACTTACGCCTTCGGCAAAATGACGATGTGGCGATACGAGCCTTCGCCTTCGCTTTCCGTCGTGATGTCCGGATCTTCTTGGAGTGCGAGATGAATCATGCGGCGCTCCGCCGGATCCATCGGTTCCAGCGCCACGGGAGCGCCCGTGCGTTTCGCTTTGTCCGCGAGGCGCAGTGCCAAAGTCGTCAGCGTCTGCTCGCGGCGAATGCGATAATTTTCCACATCCAAAAGGACGAAATAGCGGTGATGATACAGTTTCCCCGCAGCCAAATTCGTGAGATATTGCAGACTCGCCAGCGTGCGGCCATGCTTCCCAATCAAAATTCCGAGGCCGTCGCCGTGGAGATTGAGCAAAATGCGATCCTCATTCGCCATTTTTTCCATCGTGACAGACAGCCCGATGGCGCGGAAAATTCCTTCCAAGAATTTTTTCGCCTCTTCGGCCGTCTCATCCTGCTCTTCTTTGGAAAATTCGCGTTCCTCCCGCTTTCTTTCCGGCTTCTCCGCATCGGCTTCGACGAGTTCTTCCTTACTTTCTTCTTTGACTTCTTCCGCCGGGGCTTCCGCCGTTTCTTCCGGCTCTTCGCCCGCGAAAATCGCAGCCACGGCCGCTGCGGCCGCTTCCGCCGGCGCCGTCTCGCTTCCCTTCGCCGAGACTTCGACAACGGCGTCCTTCTTCCCGAGGCCGAAAAGACCCTTCGTCGGCTCTTCGATGACGCGAATCTCAGCCTCCGCCTCTTCGATGCCCAGCTCCAGCAGCGCCTTTTGCACCGCTTCTTCCACCGTTTTTCCCGTTGCTTTTACGCTTTGCATATTATCCCTCTTTCCCGGAGTCCTCGGACTTCGCTTTTTTCACCGCCGCCGCGCCGGACGTTTCTCCCGCCGGTTTCTTCTTGGCGACCTTCTTCACGACCACTTTTTTCACGACCTTTTTCTTCGGCCGCGCTTGTGCGTCCACTGTGACGACGCCGCGCTTCGTTTCATCCGGTTTCTTGTCCCCGTGGAACATAATCAGCTGCTGCACCATCTGGAACAGATTGCACACGACCCAGTAAATGACGAGGCCGCTCGGAAAATTCAAACTGATGTAGCCGATGAAAAGCGGCATGAAATACAGCATCGTCTTCTGCGAGCCCTGCACATTTTTCGGCGTGGTCTGATAAGAAATAAACCAAGTGGACAGCGCGGAAAGCGCCGGCAAAATGTACGTCGTGTCCGCCTGCGCGAGGCTGTCGAGCCACAGGAAACTTTCGTGCCCCGGGTCATAAGAAAAGCCCTGCAACGCATAATAAATCGCAATCAAAAACGGCATTTGAATCAAAAGCGGCAGGCAGCCGGCCAGAGGCGACACATTGTTTTCCCGATAGAGCCGCTGCATTTCCGACGACATTTTCGCCTTGTCGTTTTTGTATTTCTGCTGAAGTTGCTTGATTTTCGGTTGGATTTCCTGCATGCCCTTCATGGAGCGAATCTGCTTGATCGCCAAGGGGAGCAGGAGCAATTTGATGCACAATGTGAGGACGATAATCGCGATGCCGTAGCTGGGAAATCCCATGCTTTTCGTGAAATCGTAGCAGAGAGTCAGCGCGACGCGCATCCAATCCGCCAGCACGCCCACGAGCCACGCGAATACCGGTATTTGAAAATCTGACATAATTTCTCCTCATCGGCGGCGGCCTTCGTTTCATCCGCCCATCCGGTGGAAAGAATTCGCGCTCTGTATTTCACGCACGAATCCGGAAACAAAAAAGCAATCCATTATGGCACAGGATCGTAGCCGCCCTTGTGGAAAGGATGGCACTTCAAGATCCTTTTGACCGCCAGGAAACCGCCTTTCGCGGCCCCGTATTTTTGGATTGCTTCGAGCGCATACTCGCTGCACGTCGGCACGAACCGACAGCATGGCGATTTGAGCGGGGAAAGATACCGCCGGTAGAAACAAATGAGCGCAATCAGCAAAGTTTTCATCCGCGCCTCCCGTTTCCTACTCTTCCGTATCTTTCCATAATCCCGCCTTGCGCCACAGGGCGAGAATCGCTTTTTCGGCCTCTTCGTACGTCGCCATCGTCAGGAAACTTCCTGCCAGCATCACCGCTTCCCGGCCGTCCGAAAGCTCATGCCGGTGAAGCCGGTACACTTCTTTCATCAGACGGCGGGCGCGATTTCTGGCGAACGCATGACCGATTTTTTTCGTCGTGACAAACCCGATCCGGATCGGCCGCCCGGTCGCCTTTGTCACATACAAGAGCCCGGCACGATTGCCGACCCGTTTCCCACGCGCATAAATTTTCCGATACTCCGCACTTTTGCGAATGCGCATGGCCGGCGTCAGTCGATACCGTCTCTCTTCCGCGCTCATCGAATCAGGCACTCAGGACCTTTCTGCCCTTGGCTCTTCTTCTCTTGAGCACAATGCGGCCTGCCTTCGTCTTCATGCGAGCGCGGAAACCGTGCGTACGTTTTCTCCAGGTATTGTTCGGCTGGAACGTCATCTTTGCCATACTTCACACCTCCTTGCTTCCATTTTATGGCTGTGTATCTGTCTACACCGTAACAGCATTATTATATATAAAGAAATAGTTCATGTCAATTGTGGAAGGAGCCGCGAGCCGCGAGCTTGGAGCCGGGAGCGACGTGTTCGGCTTTTTTGTCAGGCGGGATGGAGACGTCAGATGATCAGACGTCAGACGTCAGATTTTGCTTAGCTTTTTTGTCAGGCAGGAGAGAGCTTGGATCTGTGAGCCGGGAGCTTTGAGCAGAAGGCGGCGTGCTTGGCTTTTTTGGTCGGGCAGGATGGAGACGTCAGACAATCAGACATCAGACGTCAGATTTTGCTTGGCTTTTTTGTCAGGCGCGAGATAGCCTGGAGCTGTGAGCCGAAAGCTTGGAGCAGGAAGCGGTATCGCCTGCGGCGATGATTTTTATAAAAAATCGCGCAAAGCGCGTACCTGAATTGCTAATTGCTCACTGCTAATTGCTAACTATCTCGGGTCTGCCATAAAAGAAAAACACAAATTCAGCCGGGCCCCTCTTCCCTCTTCCCTATCTTCCCTTCCTTCTCACCACAAACGCCGAAAAAATAAAAAGAGGCATCCGTCATGCCTCTCTTTTCTGCTTTATTCGTAATTTCGTTTCGCCCGATAATGGAAGAGCATATCGAAGAGTCCCATGACAATCATGGCCGTTTGAATCATTGGGATGAAAAAGGCCAGCGCCACAATGACCCAGCGAAGGGGCGCGATGAAGGGGTAGCGCTTGGGGAGCCACCAGAGGAAAGCGAAGCCTTGGAGCCAGAAGATAAACATGCAACCCATATTGAGATTGTAGAGAACGATTTGCAGCGTTTCATCGTCCGGAATCAAAAGGCCGATGCCAATCGAAAGGAGATAGAGATACACGAGCCCGACGGGAAATTCCCAGCGGGAAACGGGCGGGAGCGTCGGGATGTTTTTGATGCCCATGCGGCGGAAGAGCGCTTGCGACAGCGCCATGGACGCGTAAGAGTACACGAGGCCTGCGGCGGTGATGGCAAAATAAACCGATTTCTTCAGCGCATCGTACATGAGATCGATTTGGCGCTGCATTTCGGTCAAAGTGTCGCCGCTGTAGAATTGCGGCAAGACTTCCATCGTTTCCTTTTTCATGGAATCAAAAAATTCGGCGGAAAAGAAAACGGTATCCATGCCTAAGACGTAGACGGCAAAAAGCAGTTGCGCCCCAAAAGCGAGAAGCACGGCGGCGGCTCCGGCCAAAAGCGTCGCGGCCGGACGGACGTTTCTTTCGTAACAAATCCCGAGCGTCACGCCCAAAACAACAAACATCGCGCAAAAAAAGGTGCCACTCACAGGACCAAAGAACACAAAATCCAAAATGAGCGTACCAACGGCAGCAATAATCGCCCAGCGGCTTCCTTGCTGCAGCGCGACGTAAATAATCGGCAGCGGAATCGCCAGGAAAATCAAAGTGGAAAAGACGGGCATGTACAGCCCGATCATGGAGAGGACGACGGCAACGGCAGTCGCCATGCCCGCCATGACGACGGAATTGGTCGCAGTGGGACGTTTGTTTTTCATAGAAATCCTTTTTGAGACGAGAGGCAAAACTTGATTCGTGCTTTACTTTTTTTGCATTTGTGACAGAAATCAAATTGTGATAGAGATGAGAAGCGAAGCTTACTTCCTTCTCTGCTTTTTTGCGTTTGTGCCAAAAGCAAAAGTGTGATAGAGATGGGAAGCAAGGCTTACTTCCTTCTCTGCTTTTTTGCATTTGTGCCGATAGCTGAATGGTGATAGAGATGGGAAGGCAGACCGAATTCGTTCTTTACTTTTTTGCATTTGTGCTGAAAACAGAGAGATGACAGAAATAAGAAATATCGTCCGATTTTTCATTTCTATCAGCATTCGGCTTTCATCAGCCATGCGGTAAAAAGCAAAGGAGGAGCAGGCCACGCCTCTCATTTCTATCACCATTTCAGTCAATAAGCGATTTAGCCGCCAACGAAAAGAAGAAAAAAGGCAGGCCTCTCATTTCTGCCATGTTTACCTCAAATCCTGCAGAAGCGGGAGAATCATGGGGCGGCGCTTTGTTTTATCATAGAAATATTTTCCGAGCGCGTCGCGAATTTGCGTCTTGATGCTGTTCCAATCCGTGACGCCTTCGGCTTCCAGACGGTCGAGAAGCGCCGACACTTTGTCGTAAGCGCCGTCCAGCAATTCTTCGCTGTTGCGGACGTAGACGAAACCGCGGGAAATGATGTCCGGGCCGGCCATGACGTGGCAAGTACCGTGCGCCAAAGTGACGCCGACGATGACGACGCCGTTGTCCGAAAGCTGCTGACGCTCGCGGAGGACAATATTTCCGATATCTCCCACGCCGAGGCCGTCGACAAAGACCGGACCTGCCGTGACCTTCCCATTGATACGGGCGGCGCGATTCGTCAGCTCGAAAACATTTCCGTTTTCCCCGATCAAAATATTTTCCTTCGGAATGCCCATGTCCTCGGCCAGCTCCGCGTGGCGCACAAGCATCCGATATTCGCCGTGCATCGGGATGAAAAATTTCGGATGAATCAAGGAAATCATCGTCTTGAGCTCTTCCTGCGAGCCGTGACCGGAGACATGGACCTGCATGGCACTGTTTGAAATGACATGCGCGCCCAGGCGCATCAATTTATCGATCGTGCGGCCGACGCTGGTTTCGTTTCCGGGAATCGGAGACGCCGAGATAATCACGGTATCGCCCGCATGAATCGAGACTTGGCGATGGCTGCCGTCCGCCATGCGAGAAAGGCCGGCCATCGGTTCCCCTTGGCTGCCCGTCGTCAAAATGCAGAGCTGATCCTCGCGATAGCGATTCATTTCCTCCGGCTCAATCAGCGTCCCTTCCGGCATTTTCAGATAGCCGAGCTCGCAGGCAATCGACACGACATTCACCATGGAGCGACCGAATACGCACACCTTCCGATCGTGCGCGACGGCGGCATTGATGGCCATCTGGACACGGGAAACATTCGACGCGAACGTCGCCAAAATGATGCGCCCCTTCACGCCGGAAAACGCGCGCATGAGCGTTTCTGCCACGACCGCTTCCGAAGGCGTGTACCCGGGTCGCTCCGCATTTGTGGAATCCGCGCAAAGCGCCAGCACGCCGCGGTGCCCAATTTCCGCCAATTTATGCACATCCATGAGCTGCCCGTCGACCGGCGTGTGATCGAATTTGAAATCGCCCGTATGCACGACGGTGCCGAAAGGCGTGCGGAAATAAATCCCGCAAGAATCCGGAATGGAATGGCAGACGTGGAAGAACCCGACCTTGAAAATGCCGAGAGAATATTCTTTCCCCGTTTCAATCACATTGAGCGACGCTTTCTGAATGTGCGCTTCTTTGAGCTTTCCTTCGATAAGACCGCAAGTCAGGCGGGACGCATACACCGGCGCCGACACTTCGCGCAGCAAATACGATAACGATCCGATATGATCCTCGTGCCCGTGCGTAATCACGATGGCACGCACTTTTTCTCTGTTTTCAATGAGATAACTAAAATCCGGGATGACAATGTCGATGCCCGGCATGTCGTCTTCCGGAAACGCCATCCCCGCATCCAAGACGATGATGTCCTCACCGTAGCGGATGGCCGTCATGTTCTTCCCAATCTCTCCGAGTCCCCCTAAGGGAATAATCTGTAATTTTGTTTTTGCCAAGATAAACCTCCGTTTCCACGCAAAGAAACGCTCTTGCTTTTCGCAGGAGTGGCTTTGCATACGGGAAACGCCGAAACAGAGCCGCGTCGGCTTGCGGCATTCGGCATTTCCGAAAATAAATTGTGCCGTTCATAATCGCTGATTTGTATTATATCATATATTTCAATGAAATGGAGAATCAGGCGCGAGACAGCTTGGAGCTTGGAGCAAAAAAGTTAGCAGTGAGTAGTGAGCAGTGAGCAGTTGGCCGAGCTTTTTCTTGCATGGATTTTGTGGCGGGCAAGATTGAGACGTCAGATGATCAGACTTCAGACGTCAGAGCGCGATTAACTTTTTTGTCAGGCGCGAGATAGCCATTAAGCTTGAGAAGTGCTTTGTTTTTTTGTCAGGCAATCAAAAATGCAGCGTGCAGAGATTGATTTGAAAGCCCATTCTTCTCTTGTGGTACGAGCGAAAATCCGATACAATAGAGAATAAAATTGCAAAAAGGAGAATGTGATGAAAAAAATCAGAAAGGCCGTCATTCCGGCGGCGGGGTATGGGACGCGTTTTCTTCCGGCGACGAAAGCGATGCCGAAGGAAATGCTTCCGATTGTGGATAAGCCGACGATCCAGTACATCGTGGAAGAAATTTTGGCGAGCGGGATCGAAGAAATTTTGATTATCAGCGGCCACGCGAAGCGCGCGATTGAGGATCATTTCGACAGTTCGCCGGAGCTGGAGCTGCATTTGTACGAACACGGGAAGACGGATCTTTTGACGGAGATTCGAGAAATTGCGGACATCACGGTGCATTACATTCGGCAAAAACATATGCGCGGATTGGGCGACGCGATTTCTTGTGCAAAGACATTCATGGGCGATGAGCCTTTCGCAGTGATTTTGGGCGATGATGTCGTGTATCATCCGGAGAAGCCGGCGTTGTCACAGCTGATCGATGTATACGAGAAAACAGGCGCCGCGGTGCTCGGTTGTCAGGAAGTCGCGCCGGATGCCGTTTCTTCTTACGGCATTGTCCGCGCCGTGCAGGAAGAAGGTGGGCTTTGCCGGGTGACGGATATGGTGGAGAAACCGGACCCTCAAGACGCGCCGAGCCGCACCGCCGTCTTGGGTCGTTACATTCTGACGCCGGATATTTTCCCGATTTTGGCGGAAACGCTTCCGGGCAAAGGCGGCGAAATCCAATTGACAGATGCCCTCCGCGTCCTGGCGCAAAACGGAAAGGTGTACGCGTGCCATTTCGAAGGCCGCCGCTATGACGTGGGAAGCAAGCAGGGCTACTTGGCCGCGACAGTGGAGTACGCGCTTCGCCGAAAAGATTTGGGACCGGAATTCAAAAACTATTTGCAACATCTCGTCGCGGATTGGAAATAAAGACAAACACATAAAAAGAGGCTGCGAAAAAATGATTTCACATTTTTCGCAGTCTCTTTTTATGTGGAATCATTCTGGAGGTTTCCCCACAGAACTCCTTACAGCTCTTCATTTCCTTTCTTTCCCGGGAAAGAAAGGAAAC
>CAVHDO010000042.1:0-11678 GCA_963634795.1 Oscillospiraceae bacterium | reverse complement strand
GGTCGCCACAGGTTGGCCTTCTTCTGGAGACGACCTTCCGGTGGACGGTTGTCGGTGCCCTGAAGGGGCGGATGATGGGACGCGAATTCGAAAATGTTGCGAAGCGACGCTTATCCTCACCTCTATCAGCAGAAAGTTTCTTGGCGCAAATGCCGCAAAAGGAAAGCACGAAACAGTTGCTCCCCTCAATTTATGCGAACGTGAATGTTTCTGTGTGCTATGACGGTTCTTACAACGTCTGATGAAAAACACAAATTCGACAATCGGAGAGCGACTTGATATAATAAAATGTATTTTTATTTTATTTTTGATTGTCATTTTTCTCTTGTAATGCGGGAGTAGCAGTGGGAGTAAGGGCTAACTATGATGAATGGTGGGTCTGACTTTTCTAATCGTTGCTTTGATATAGTAAACGGCTGGGTTGATGGCCTGTATCATGGGCTTGGCATTCAGAGAAATATATATATTCGCCAAGGGGACTGGGATGTTCTTGCGAATGAATTGTGCTTTCTGTTCGTCGTGGTTATCATCCTTTTGATGTTTTTGACGACCATATGGCGATTTATCAAAGAAAGGCATTATCCGTTTTGGTACCGAATGTTTGGTTACTTAGGATGCTTTTTCCTTTTTATAGGGCCATTTTTGAGTGTAGAAATTGAAGAGGTGCTTAAAGAGTCGTTTAAAATTTATGGCGCAATGCCGGGATTACTTTTGCTGCCTATCGGGATGGGAATTTTTTGTTTTGGTATTTCAGCGAAATTGTTTCCGGAAAACGGAGATCCGCGATATGATAGGAGAAAAGATGGGAAAATGCTTGTTGGTATTGGTATTTATTTCATAGGTTTTTCTATTTTGGAACTATATGATTGTATTTTCGGATAAACAGGTTTCATTCATTTTGCTTTGTAAAAATATGTTCGTCTTGGCGTTGAGGATTGCGGAGAGAAGAAAAAATGAGATGAATCATTTGGTTTTGGGATTATTTGTCTTTGCGAAATGCGAAAACATTTTCGGGGAAAAGAGAAAATGGCTGAAATCGTATATAAGACGAGGGCTGACGGGGAATGGATCAGTTTGTTTCTGATGTAAGAATATTGATTTTTATTTTTGGGATATTTTGGTTTATCAGATGTGGAATAAAAGAGTATCAAAAAGTCAGGCAAAAACCGAATCCCGGAGTTTTCATCTTTTATGCTTTGACGATATTTTTTTGGGAAGTGGGGCTTGTGTTGGTGCTCGCTTGTTTATGCAGTGATTATTTAATCCGTGCCAACATACTGTGCAGCAATTTCTTGGATTATATATATGATATTTGTATTTTTGAGGTCTTGTGCATGGCTTTGTCGGGTTTTTGTTTTTCCGGATATGTTTTTACCGATGCCGCTTTGAATGGGGATGTATCAAAGGAGGAGAAGCGTAAAGGGAAAATGTGTTTTTTCTGTGGGTTATATTTCATAGTCGTTATTATCGTGACTTTGGTGAAATGGGACTGATAGAAAAGCAGAAATACCGGGTGATATACTGGTCTTAAAATACAAATAAAATCAGCGAGATACATTTTCTGTCTCGCTGATTTTATTTGGTTATAGAGATTAATTGGGCTGATGACGGAAAAATTTCGTGACAATTTTCCTATAAATCGATATAATAAAATTATATTGAAATACAATCATTCAGAGGGAGCGTGCGTATGTCGGCATTTTGGAAAGCGAAGGAGAGAGCGTTGGAGACGGCGTCGTGGGATGCCGGGGCGCTCTTTTTGTTGCGCCTTTTTTCTGATGCCGGCTATGAAGCGTATCTCGTCGGCGGTTGCGTGCGGGATTTGCTGATGGGGCGCGCGCCGCATGATTGGGACATCACGACGTCGGCAAAGCCGGAGGAAACGGTGGCCGTGCTGGCTCGGGCGGGACTGCACGGGATTGACGGCGGCGGGCGGCGTTTCGGGACGGTGATTGCGCCGGTCTCCGGGACGAATTATGAAATTACGACATTTCGCCGCGAATTTTACGGTGAGGATGCGCACCGACCGGCGGGCGTTTCCTTTGCCGAAACGCTTGCGGAAGATTTGTCGCGCCGTGATTTCACGGTGAATGCGATGGCAGCGGACGCGGACGGCGTGTTGCACGATCCGTTCGGCGGCGTGCGCGATTTGGAAAGGAAACGGCTGCGCACGGTGGGCGATGCGGCGGAGCGTTTCTCCGAGGACGCGCTTCGTCTTTTCCGTGCGTGTCGTTTCGTGGCGCAGCTCGATTTTCTGGCGGATTCGTCATTGGTCGAAGGGATGGCGTCCGCGTTTCCCCGTGTTTCCGGCTTGTCCTTGGAGCGTGTCAAAAGCGAGCTCTCGAAAATTCTCACGGCCCAGCACGCGCCGCGCGGCTTGGATCTCTTGGTGCGCACGGGGCTTGGCAGGACGTCGTGCCGCCTGCGGGAAAACGGAAAGGAAACGGAAATCCCGATTCTGCCGGAGCTGTCGCATCTCGTCGGGCTGCCGCAGATGAAAGAATTTCACAAATACGACGCGTGGTATCACACGTTGGCCGTCGTGGAAGCCGCACCGCCGACGGAGATTGACCGCTGGGCGGCGCTCTTGCACGACGTGGGGAAGGGGATGCCGGGCGTGCGCCGCGTGGAGGAGGGCCGCATCACGGATCACGGGCACGACCATGTGGGAGCGGAAATGGCGGAAGAAATTTTGACGCGGCTCCGGTTTCCTCCGGCGGAAGTGCGGCTCATCACTTGGCTCGTCCGCGATCACATGAAATTTCACGCGTATGCGAATACATCCCGGGCGGACGTGAAAAAATGGGTGCGGAAACTGGCGCGCGAGAAAATGTTTCCCACGCAAGCGGCGCTCTTGGACGCGATTTCGCACATGACGGCGCTCTCGGTCGCGGACATCATCGGCTGCGGCCGGCCGAACTCGGCGACGGCGGGGCATGAAGCATTCGGCGCGTGCATGGCCGACGTCGCACGCAGTTTGCCCGTCACGACGAAGGAGCTTGCCTACGACGCGCGCACCGTCGAGGCGCTCTCCGATTGCGCGGCCGAAGGTTTCGCGAATTTGCTGCATCGCGTGCAGGCCGGGTCGCTCCGAAACGACGCGGACGAGCTGTATCACGCGGCCGTGCATTTTGTGAGGAGACACGGATGAGACGGAAAAACAGATTTCATTTGATGCAGACGCGCTCCATGGTCTTCATGGCCGTCCTGACGGCGATCTGCATGGCACTCGTCGGCCGCCTCTTTTACATCCAAGTGCTCTGCCACGACCGTTTCCTCTCGATGGCGGTGAACCAGACGACGGACACGGTGACACTTTTTTCGCCGCGCGGCACGATTTACGACAGAAACGGGAATCCGCTCGCCTTTTCGTTTGAAGCCAAATCGCTCTACGCGGATCCCGGCATGCTGGAGAAAGTCACGCCGAAAGAGGCAGCCGCCGCGTTGGCGCCGATTTTGCAAATCAAGGAAACGGAGCTGGAGAAGCAGCTCTCGTCCGACACGCGTTTCGTCTGGCTCGCGCGTGCGATGGAGCCGGAAATGTCGGATGCGGTGGCGGCGCTTTTGAAAGAGAAACACTGGAAGGGATTCGGTCTCGTCGACGAAAGCAAGCGTTCGTATCCGAATCATGGCCTTTTGGCCAATGTGCTCGGCTTCGTCGGGATTGACGGCGATGGGCTCGACGGGCTGGAAAAATCGCTGGACGTCGAAATGCGCGGCCGGGTCGATGTGATGCGCATTCTCTCGGACGCGCGCGGCAATCCGATCCTGGAATCGACGACGGCGCCGTCTCGGGGGAAAATGGGGAAATCCGTGTACCTCACCATCGACGAGACGATGCAATATTTCGCCGAGCAGGCGCTGGATCGCGCGATGGCGGAAACGCGCGCAGCCGGTGCGATGGTGATTATGATGGATGCGAAGACGGGTGAAATTTTGGCGCTCGCCAATCGTCCGTCCTACGATCCGAATCATTTTTATCTGGCGACGGAAAATGAATTCAAAAATCGCGCCGTCGTCGATATTTACGAGCCGGGCTCGACCTTCAAGCCCATCACGGCGGCGACGGCCCTGGCAGCGGGGACCTATCGGACGGACATCGTCTGGCACGATCCCGGCCAAATCGAAGCCTCCGGCCATCTCATCAAAAACTGGGACGACGAATCCTACGGCGACGTCCGGCTGGTGGATATTTTGAAATATTCCGTCAATACGGGCTTCGCGCACGTCGGCCTTTTGACGGGCGGAAAAATTTTGACGGAATACGCGCAGAAATTCGGTTTCGGTAAAGAAACGGGCATCGAGCTCCCCGGCGAAGCGTCCGGCATTCTCTTCAACCCGAAGGAAATGCGCGAGATTGACGTCGCGACCATGTCCATCGGGCAGGCCATCGCCGTGACGCCGCTCCAGATGGTGCAGGCATACAGCGCGCTGGCCAACGGCGGCCAAATGATGAAACCGCACATCATCGCGAAAATCGTGAATGATGACGGCAGCATTGACCGCGAGACGAAACCGGAAGTTTCCGGCCACCCCGTTTCCAAAGAAGTCGCCGACACGCTGCGCGACATGATGGAACAAGAAGTGTCCGAAGGCGGCGGCCAAAATGCCCGCGTCCTCGGCTACCGCATGGGCGGCAAGACCGGCACGGCGCAAAAAATCGACACGGAGAACGGCGGCTATCTCGAAGGGCAGTACGTCGCCTCCTTCTGCGGATTCGGCCCCACCGAAGACCCGCGCATCATCTGCCTCGTCGTCATCGACAATCCGAGCGGCATGTATTACGGCGGCGTCATCGCGGCTCCCGTTTTCTCCGAAATCATGGGAAAAGCCATGCGTTATCTCGGCATCCCGGCTGTGCAAGAAGAAATATCGGCAGCGGATATCCAAGCGGCTGTGGATGAGAAAGCGAGAAAAGAAAAAGAACTCGAAGCAGCGGCCGCCGATACCGAAGGCTACGTGTACATTCCAGATTTCACAGGTTATTCCATGCGAGACGCGGGTGAATGGCTCGCCCGGGCCGGTATGGGTTTCAAACCCAAAGGTAGCGGCCGCGCCGTCACCCAAGACCCGCCGCCCGGCAGCTCGGTGAAGCGGGGAACGAATGTGACGGTGGAGTTTGAAGAGTAGAGATGAGAAGCGGGGCTTTTGGAGTTTTGAAGTTTTTGAGGCGTTTGAGATAAGAGCCGTTGCAAGATAGAGATGAGAGGCCGGGGTTTTGGGGTTTTGAAATTTTTGTGGCGTTTGCGGTAAGAGCCGCGGCAAGATAGAGATGGGAAGCCGGGCTTTTGGCGTTTTGGAATTTTTGCGGCGCTTGAGGTAAGAGCTGTATCAAGATAGAGATGTGGGGCTGGGCTTTTGGTGTTCTAATTTTTTTGCGGCGTTTGAGATAATAGCCGTTCGCAGATAGAGATGAGAGGCTGAGCTTTTGGTGTCTTGAAATTTTCGCGGCGTTTGAAGTGATAGCTGTGCGCTGGTAGAGATGAAAAAATCGGATGGCTTTGGATGCCAATGCCGCAAAAGTAAAGAAGAAATCCGGCTGTTTCCCCTCATCTCTGTCATCAGAAAGCTTTTCAGCGCCAACGCCGCAAAGACAAAGAAGGAATCAGGCCATGCCTCCCATCTCTATCACCAGGAAGCTTTCATCACAAACGCCACAAAAGCAACAAAGGGATCAGCCCATGCCTCTCATTTTCAAAGGACATAAACATGAACAATGATTGGATGATTTACGAAGTGGACGTCGGAAAGGGGAAACCGCATTCCTCGCGTGGGGATGCGTGTCCTTTTTGTGCGCGCGAAACTTTGACGAATATTTTGGAAACGCGCGGCGATATGATTTGGCTCATGAATAAATATCCCGTTTTCCGCGATACGTGGCCGACCGTGCTTGTCGAGAGCGTCGATCATAATGCAGACCTTTCGGCGTACACGAAAGAAAAGGCGCGGGAAGTCATTTCCTTTGGTATGGAAAAATGGATGCAAACGATGGCAAACCCGAAGTTTCAATCCGTGCTTTATTTCCGAAACTTCGGCGCGATGGCCGGCGGTTCTCAGCGTCATCCTCATTCGCAAATCATCGGCCTCACCCGCCACGACTACACGAAAGACATAAAGCGGGAAGATTTTGGCGGCCCCGTGATTTATGAAGACGCCGACATTTCCGTTTCCTTGTCCGACGACCCCATTTTTGCCATGACTGAATTTAATTTGCGACTTTCCCAAGACGCCGGTTCGGCGCCCATGGCCGACGCGCTCGCCATCCTTGCGCGCTATGTCCTTGCCGAATTTCCGACACGCTGCGAAAGCTACAATGTATTTTTTTATCATATCGGCGGCCGGATTTTGGCGAAACTCTACCCGCGTCACAGCATGAGTCCGTTGCAGGCCGGCTATCGCATCCGGAGCCTCATGGATCCCGCGCACCGTCGCGGCATGATGGAGCGACTTCGCGGCGCGTCCTATTTCGGAGGCTGAGATGAGACTGTTTGCCTTTAGCGATTTTCATTTATCCGGCGACCCGCCGACGAAACCGATGGACATTTTCGGCGAGAACTGGTCGAATCATCGGGAGAAAATCGGCCGCGCCTGGCGGGAAACCATTACGGAGGACGACGCGTGCATTTTGGCGGGCGACCTTTCCTGGGGAAACAATTTGGAAGAGGCTATGGTCGACCTCGATTGGATGGCGGCGCTTCCCGGGCGGAAAATCATCGTGCGCGGCAATCACGATTATTGGTGGGACACCGTGACGAAAATGACGCGGGAAACACACGGCGCTTTCGAGTTTCTGCACAACAATGTCATTCACGTGGGGGCGTGGGCGCTCGTCGGGACGCGCGGCTGGCTTCCGGAGACGGCGTCCGGCTTTACGGGAAACGACCGCGCCATCCTGCTTCGCGAAGAAGGACGCATGGCGCGTGCGATTGAAATGGCCAAAAAAGAAGGAGCTCGGCAAATCATGGCCGTGCTCCATTACCCGCCCTACGACGACGCGCACCGTCCGACGCATATGTTGGACATTTTGCAAAAAGCCGGCATTCGCCATTGCGTCTTCGGGCATATTCACGGGAAACAAAATTTCCGTGCGTTGCCCGAATTTCTCTCGGGCGTGCGGCTCTACTTGACGAGCGCCGATTATTTGGATTTCAAACCGCTGTTACTGTGTGAGGATGTGAATCATGAATTGCAAATTGGCAGAAGGCCGCCTGCTCTCGGGCTTCATTTACGGAGACAATCATACCGGAGAATACGTTTATTTTCCGGGAAGTGAGCTCGACGCCGCGCGTCCCTTGGCCGTCTATGAGACAGGAAACGAGCGCCGCGACGTCACGATGGACGAAGCGCTTTCGCTTATCGAAAAAAGAAGCCTGAAACCGGTGAAACATCCGATTTTGGGCGAGAGGAGTATGTGAGGATAGAGGGGCGAGCTTTTTTCTTGCTTTTCTTTTTTGCGTTTGAGGTGAGAACTTAGGCAAGATAGAGATGAGGGGCGAGCCTTTTCATGCTTTTCCTTTTTTGCGTTTGTGGTGAGGACTAAAGCAAGATAGAGATGAGGGGCGAGCTTTTTTCTTGCTTTTCTTTTTTTGCGTTTGAGGTGAGGACTTAGGCAAGGTAGAGATGAGGGGCGAGCTTTTTCTTGCTTTTCTTTTTTGCGTTTGAGGTGAGAACTTAAGCAAGACAGAGATGGGGATAGTTTTTTTATTTCTGTCATTGAGGTGCATTTCGTAACAAATGCGGCAAAAGTAACGAGAGGGAAAGTTGGGCTTCCCATCTCTGTCATTGAAAAGCGCGTAGCAAAAACGCGCCAAAAGCGAAAAAAAGGGAAATTTTAGCATCTCATCTCTATCATCGTGCAGTATTCGCCACAAATGCGAGAAAAGCTAAAAAAGAAAAAGCTTTGCTTCTGCTCTTACGGAACAATTTTTACAATGACATACTCACAATTCCCTTCCGTGCGGATGGGATAGCCCCAGCCGGCGATACCGGAGGAAACCAAGAAATCGAGGTTTCCTTCTTTTTTATGGCCGTAGACGAAAGTGTCTTTGCCCAGCGCTTCGATGGCAAGGCCGATGGGCCAGATTTGGCCGCGGTGGGTGTGGCCGGAGAGGAGGAGGGAGAAACCGGCGGTAGCGGCTTCTTTCCATTCGCGCGGCTGATGATCGGCGAGGATGTGATAGGCGCCCGGTGAGAGATTTTGGGCAAGGGCGGCGTGCGGCAAGCGTGGCGTGCCTGTCTGGCGTTCGCGGGAGCGGTCTTCGCGGCCCGTCAGGGTGAGGGCGGGTGTGAGCGTGACCGATTCGTCGCGGAGAATGTGAATGCCGGCGGCGCGAATGGTTTCGGCGAGTTCTGTTTCGCTGAAAGCTGGTTCGCTTGTGTAGAGCGCGCGGTCGTGATTTCCGTAAATATAATACACGCCGTAGGTCGCGGGGATATTTCCCAAAACAGAAAATGCGGCGTGCATTCCGGCGCGTGACGTGCGTTCGTCCACGATGTCTCCGCCCAGAATGACGGCGTCCGGTTTCTTGGCGGAAATTTCTTCGGCATAGCGCGCCAGATCGGCCGGTGTCATGGAATTTTCAAAATGCAAATCGGAGAGAAAGACGACGGTGCTTCCGGCTTGCGGAATCGCCGCGCCGCCGTGAATGATTTCCGTGCGCGCCGTGACGGTGTGCATATTCCAAAATCCGTAAGCGAAAAACAAAATTGCGCCGCAAAGAGGCACGAGTCCGCTCCGATACAGGGGGCGGATTTTTTGTGCCGTTTTTGAGAAAACGAGCTTTGTTGCGGCGTAAAAAATTTCGCACGCGAGCGCGAGGACGACGAGATGCAGGAGAAAAAGGAGCGACAGGCTGAAAATGTACATCGATGGCAGCAAGACGGTCGCGGCGATGAGTAGCACAAAAAATTCCCGTTTCGTTTCCGAAAGACGCGGAAGGAAGACGGAAGCGGCGCGCCGGAGCAGGATGTACACGTAAAAGGAAACGGGGACGAGGAGCACGGAAAGCGAGAGCATCCGAAAGACCGGCGTCCCCGGTCCGGTGACGGATTGCATATGTGACACATACGCCGCGATGAGCGCGAGGACAAGTGCGGCGCGCGCTGCAAAACGAATCATAAAAACCTCCTTTTGCCGGTATCCGTTATCCGTGATCCGTTTACCGTTCACCGTGCATCTTGATTCCTGATGAAAAATTTTTTATGCACAGTTCACGGTCATACAAAAACGGATGGCAAACTATGAAATATTATATAGCAAGGCGCGGCTTTGGGAAAATAGGAAACGGGCATGAAGTGGTATGCGAGGGAAAATAGATTTTTTTGCCATAGTTTCAAACTATACCTCACATACGAATTCTTTCTTTTTCTTGTACCTTTCATTCCGGTGTGATATGCTATCGGTATACGGAAATTGATTTCCGGAATAGCATTGAGCCCAAGGGCGGGCCGGGCGATGGATGAAGATACCGGGAGAGACCACGGATGTGGCACCGAAGGGGCGAAACTCTCAGGTAAAAGGACGGGTATCGGACAATCCTCTGGAGAGTATTTGGGATTTTCCAAAGACACCGAAGAAGCAAGGCAAAGCCGATCTTTCAGGTACCGGGACAGAGGAGCACTGTATTTTTGCAGTGCTCTTTTTTGTTTCCTTTTTTGAGAAGGAGGACGTGTATGGACAAGAAAACGCCGCTGTATGAGCGGCATGTGGCGTGGAAGGGGAAGATTGTGCCGTTTGGCGGTTTCCTGATGCCGGTGCAGTATGAGGCGGGGATCATCGCCGAGCACATGGCGGTCCGCGAAAAAGCGGGACTTTTTGATGTGTCGCACATGGGCGAGGTGATTTTTGAAGGCCCGGGCGCGCTTTCGACACTGAATCATTTGCTGACGAACGATTATACGAATTTGGCTGTGGGGCGCGTGCGTTACGGCGTGATGTGCCAAGAGGACGGCGGTTGCCTCGACGATCTCATCGTGTATCGGATGAGCGAAGAAAAATATTTGGTCGTGGTGAATGCGTCGAATCATGACAAAGATGTGGCGCATATGCGCAGCCATTTGCTGCCGGAGACGACGTTTACGGATATTTCGGAGGAAACGGGGCTGCTGGCACTGCAGGGGCCGGCGTCGAAAGACATCGCGGCGCGTCTCGTGGAGGCGGGTGAGCTTCCGACGCAGTATTACAGTTTCCGGGAACACGTGGTGATTTGTGGAATCGAATGCGTCGTGTCGCGGACGGGATACACGGGCGAGTACGGTTACGAAATTTTCTGCCCGGCAGAGAAAGCGCCGATTCTGTGGGATGCGATTTTGGAAACGGGAAAGGATGCGGGCATTCTGCCATGCGGTCTGGGAGCGCGGGACACGCTGCGTTTGGAGGCCGCGATGCCGCTCTACGGACATGAAATGGATGAAACGGTGAGTCCGTTGGAAACGGGTCTGGATTTCGGCGTGAAGATGGGGAAAGAGGATTTCATCGGAAAGACCGGCATCGAGGCGCGCGGCCTTTCGCGGGAACGCATCGGGCTCCGGGTGACGGGACGCGGCATTGTCCGCGAGTATGCAGATGTTTACAAGGACGGCGCTCTTATCGGGCACACGACGTCGGGGACGTTCTGCCCGTATCTCAAGGGATCGTACGCGATGGCGTTGATTTCCAAAGGGGCGGCGCCCTTGGGGAGCGCTGTTTCCGCGGAGGTGCGCGGGAAGATGGTTCCTTGTGAGGTGGTGGAACTTCCTTTTTATAAAAGGGGAAGCTAAAATTTTTTGTTTTGCGCGGGGCGCGCGTCCAATTAGCCTTCTTCTGGAAGAAGGTGCCCCGTAGGGGCGGATGATGGATGGCACTATGTGAAATTTTCAGCTTTGCAGCTGTCGGTGCGGGATGATTTTGCTACGCAAAATGCGGCATACGCCGCGGGTTATTTTCTGTGTTTTCGTGCGGAACTCCTTACAGCACTTCATTCTCTTTCTTCCCCGGGGAAGAAAGAGAACGAAGCAAGAGAAAGAAGCCGCCGCCAGGGCAAAATTCGCCTCCGCTCAGGGGTGCCGCCGCTCGGCCTTGCCAATGCTAACGTCACCGATACGCGAAACTTTTACATCATGACGCATTCTTACCACGCAAGGCCGCGAGACGCGTCGGCGCCCCTCGGCGCTCTGCTTCTTCAAACATAGCGGCGCGAAGCCGGCGAATTTTGCACAGGCGGGTCTCCTTGCGCGTTGCTATGCTTGGGACAAACTTTTTTGCCGGAGTACTTTTGTTTTCACATAGAGTCTTGCGCAAACATCGCTTTGCTTGTTTGCGAGAGGTGTCGCTTCGCGACATCTTTATATGGCGCCTTCGGCGCAATTTATAAAAAATCGCGCGAAGCGCGTACAACTTAGCCCTCTTCAGGAAGAGGATGGCCCAAAGGGCCGGATGATGGCCGACTCTATGTGAGAACAAAAGCAGAGTAGCACTGTTTTCTCCGAAGAAAGCCACACAGTAGCGCCGGATATTGGAACGCCGAAGGCGAATATAAAAATCATCGCCGTCAGGCGACACCTGAACTGCTAATTGCTCACTGCTAATTGCTAACTTTCTTGCGTTTGACTCCCAAACGCAATCCCATATCAATATTTCTACAATCATAGGAGGTAATAACCATGAATTTCCCGAAAAATTTGCAGTATGCGAAGACCCA
>CAVHDO010000041.1:0-11970 GCA_963634795.1 Oscillospiraceae bacterium | reverse complement strand
GCGCCGACGCGTCTCGCGGCCTTGCGTGGTAAGAATGCGTCATGATGTAAAAGTTTCGCGTATCGGTGACGTTAGCATTGGCAAGGCCGAGCGGCGGCGCCCCTGAGCGGAGGCGAATTTTGCCCTGGCGGCGATTTCTTCCCTTTGCTTCGTTTCCCTTCTTTTTCGGAAAAGAAGGGAAATGAAGTGCTGTAAGGAGTTCTGCGGGGAAGCTCCCCGCATGATTTCACATAAAAAGAGCCGCGAAAAAATGAAAATCATTTTTTCACAGCCCCTTGAAAAAATTTATTGCATCAAATGGTCAGTGTAATTCAGAAACGACAACCAATTTTGAAATTCGCCGTAGTGATCGACGCGGGAGATGCTCGCGTTTCCGATATTGAAACGCCAAGAGGAGCCGATGGGAAGGGCCAGGAGGCCGCAGAGGAGCATGCGGATGGTGACGCCGTGGCTGACGATGAGGATGCGTTTTTCTTCATCGTAGGACTCGTCGTCTTTGTCTTCTTCCGTGTCCCATTTGTCCAGAATCGGCTGCAATCCCTGCATGGCGCGCTCTCTGACGGCCTCGAAAGTTTCCGCCCCGGGAATTTTCCACCAATGCGGGCAGCTGTACAGCGTCTCCAATTCGCGCGGCCATTTCGCTTCGATTTCTTTATGCGTCAGGCCTTCCCACGCGCCGAAGGAAATTTCCGAGAATGCCGGCACGATTTCAACGTCGATTCCTTGGCTCTCTCCCAAAATTTGCGCCGTATCGTAAGCGCGCCGGAGCGGGCTCGTGTAAATCGCATCGAGATTGATATCATCCGAAAAATAACCGGCGGCTCGTTCGGCCTGCTCGATTCCTTTTTTGGACAGCGGCACATCTTTCGAGCCCTGAAATTTTTGGAGCGCGTTCCACTCCGTCTGCCCGTGGCGCAAAAAATAAATTTGAATCATGATAGAATCTCCCGAAGCGCGGAAAGCAAGCGCTCATTTTCCTCTCGCGTGCGGATGGCGACGCGGAACCATGTTTCGTCCAAGCCTTCGTAATTGCCGCATTGGCGAATCAAAATGTGTTTGCCGGATAATTTTTCTTGGAGCCACGCGGCGTCACGCCCATTTGTGAGGCGAAGCAAAATAAAATTCGCCGCGCCGGGATAGACGGCAAGACCGGAAACGGTTTCCAATTCTTTTCGCATTCGGCCGCTTTCTTCCCGTAAAAATTCACGCGTCATTTGTATGTATTCGACATCTTCCAGCGCATGACGCAAATAGAGCTGCACGGGGCCGTTCACATTCCACGGCGTGAGCGTTTTTTCAATCTCCGCCATTCGCGGCGACGCAGAAAAGAGGAAACCGATGCGAAGGCCGGGCACGGCAAAAAATTTTGTAAAAGAAGAAACAATCATGACGTGCGGATTCTCGGCCAGTCGATTCCGATAGGAAATATCCTCGCCGACAAAATCCGCAAAGGATTCGTCCAACACCAAATGACCGCCACACGCTTGGGCCGCGGCAGAAAGGCGCTCGAAATCTTCCGCAGGGAGAATCCGTCCGTCAGGATTGTTCGGATTTCCGGCAAAAATCACGCTGCCTTTCGGAAGAGACGCAAGCGCGTCCCAATCTTTCACGGCAAATCCGTTTTCGGGATCGAGCGCGTAGCTTTTGACAGGAATCGATTCCGCTTCTGCGGCTCTCGCGTATTCGGAAAAACAGGGGGCGGGCACATACACCGCCGGCGGATGCAAGACGCGGACGAGAGCGTAAATGAGCTCCGTGGCGCCGTTTCCGCACAAGATATGCTCGGGCAAGACGCCGCAATAGGAAGAAACCGCCCGTTTCAAATCACGACAAGCGATATCCGGATAGCGCGTGATTTCCCGCAGAAGTCCCGAAAGAAGCGCTTCCTTTCCTCGCGGCGAAAGACCGAGCGGATTGATATTGACGGAAAAATCCAGAATCGATTCCCGCTCCACTGCCGACAAGCCAAAAATGTCGCCGCCGTGCTCTTCTTTTTTCATTTTTCCGTCACCATCCCTTCATTTGTGGTGCAAACGCTGTCCAAAAACGTCACCAAATCGCCCAATCGATACGAAATCATGCTTTGCAGCTCCGCCGCGTCCGTTTCCTCGCCCACAATCACGCCGAGGACGGTGCCGCTGTGCGCCGCCACGATTCCGAGCGCGCCGAATTGTTTCGCCGTTTCATACAGCGGCTCCAACGCCGATTTGTATAAAAGTCGCTGATTGGCGAAGGCGGACAGCGTCGCCGCTTCCCCGATGAGCGCCGGATTTTGCGCCTGCATCCCCCGCTCGAAAAGTGCGACGGCTTTGCGAATGACGCTCTCATTTTCTTTTTGGAGCGAAATCAAATCTTTCCGCGAATTGTAGACGAGCGTGTCGACTTCCCCGCCGCAATCAAAAACCAAAATGCGCATCACGGGCGCCGGGCCCAGTTTCTTGAGAAGTTTCCCTTTCCGATAATCGAAGCGGACGACGCCGTCGTAAAAAATCGCGTCGCTCGGCTCGATGGAAATCGCAATCTCCGCAATCTCTTCCGGAGTGAGACTCCGCCCGCAGGCCAGCGCCGTCGCCATGCACACCGCGCTGATGTCCGCCGTGCTCGACGCCATCCCTTTCCCCATCGGAATTTCCGACGAGAGCCGGACGTCGATGATGCGGCCGCTCATTCCGAGGCGGGCAAGCGTCCTTCTCCGCGCCATTTCCGCTTTTTGCGGCAGACGGGAAATCGGCGCTCCCTCCCGCGCTTCGGCGACGGAATAGCGCCGGATGGGACAGGTCACCATGAATGACGCGCCGTCCAGATACCCTTGGATCCATTCGCCGCAGGAGCCCGGCGCGCGGACGATATGCGTCATGCAGCGCCTCCCGTCAGCAAGACTAAGCAAAGCGCGAGCACCGCTTCCGTGATTTCCGTCACAAATCCGTACGTGTCGCCCGTCGTCCCGCCGATTTTGGAAACAATCCAACGATTCAAAAAAAGTCCCGTCAAAATTCCGATGCCGGCCAACATCAAATACAGGAAACCGAAATACAGCGCCGGCAAGAGCGTCGTCACGAAAGCGAAGGGCACCGCATACGCATCGCGATACGTCGCAAAAGATTTCCCGAAGCCCTGCTCGCGCGCGTACGGATATTCACAAATGGACACGACCAAATTGAATCGACCGACGACCGGCATCGCCACCAGCAGCAAATATAAATTTCCTCCCGCCGAAGCGAGCGCCGTCGTTTTCAATCCGACCAATAAGACGAACGCCATGAGACCGAAGCTTCCGATGAGACTGTCCTTCATGATGGCCAGCGCCCGCTCCCGGCTGCGTCCCGAAAAGAGGCCGTCCGCCGCATCCGTGAGCCCGTCGATCAGGAGACCGCCCGTCAGAAAAATTTCCGCCGCGACCAGCAGAAACGCCGTCAAAAGCGGCGCATGAAAATTTTCCAGCACAAAATACAGCGCCGCAAGGCAAAGGCCGACCACGCCGCCAATCAAAGGAAACCATTTCACACTTTTCCCGAAATTTTCGTCGCTCCATTCCGTTTCCCTGCGAAGATGAATCCGCGTCAGAAATTGAAGCCCCACCAGAAAAGGTCCCATGTGGTATGTCCTATCCAAAAAATTCCCGTCATCAAAAGAAGAAACATGATTGTCGCCGCGTACATGATTTTGACGGACGCCGTGATATCCGCCGCCGCCAAGGGCCTGTCCGCGTCCCCCATGTATTCGCGAAATTCCGGTTTCCCTTCATACCGATTCCATCCGCCGAGCCGCACATGGAGCGCGCCCGCCGTCGGTGCTTCCGCGTAGCCTCCATTCGGACTCGGGTGTTTCTTCGCGTCCCGGAGCCCGATGCGCCACGCATTTTTCGCGTCGTAGCCCAAAATCCACGCCGATACAACGAATAAAAGAAACGTCAGCCGCGCGGGGATGTAATTCAAGACATCGTCCAGCCGCGCCGCGACCCGCCCGAAATACAAATACCGCTCATTTTTGTAGCCCAGCATGGAATCCATCGTATTCGCCGCGCGATAGCAAGCCGCGCCGACGGGCCCCGCGAGCAGAAAATAAAACAGTGGGGAGAGCACGCCGTCCGTCGTATTCTCCGCAATCGTTTCCACGACGCCGCGCGCGATGTCCGGCTCCTCCAAATCGTCCGTGTCGCGCCCGACAATCCAGGACAGGCGATGCCTCGCTTCCGGCAATTTTCCGGCGCGGAGCAGATTCACAATCGCCATCCCGTCCCGCAAGAGCGCCCGCGGAGAAATCGTAAAATACAAAACGACGGCCGAGACCGCTGCATAGACGACCGGCCCGGTTTCCTTCGCCCACACCGTGAGCGCCCCCATCAACGCGCCGACGATGCCGACGACGAGCGCCACGACCAGCGCGCCGCCCCAAAATAAACGAGCGGGCGACGCGGCGTTTCGCGGATACAAAAGTTTCTCGCAAGCGGAAATCAGGCGCCCGATCAGGACGACCGGATGCCAGGACGAATGCGGATCGCCCAAGAGCGTGTCCAGCAAAAACGCCAGCGCCGGCGTGGCCGCCACCCACAGGATGTCCGTCATTCGCCCTCCAGAATGCGGTAAAAGGCCTCCATGTCGAAATGTTTCCGGACAGTTTCGGCCAAGCGGTCAAATTCCGATTCTTTGTACGCGCGATACGCGAAAGAAACCGGCAGCGCGGGCAATCCTTTCTTTTCCCGGAGCGCATTCAGCACCGCGCGGCGCAGCTCGTCATTGTCGAAAATTCCGTGGCAATACGTCCCCCAGACCGTCCCGGCCGCGTTCATGCAGCCGTCTTGCAAATCGACGTCCTTGAGACTCCGTTTCCTGATATGAAAGAGAGTCCTCGCCTCGTCCGTGAAAACCGTCTCGCCCATGTGGATTTCGTACGCCGACAAATTGTCTCCGGCGTATGCCATTCCCAGAAATGGGAGCGACTCGCAATCGCAAATGACCTGATACGTATTTTTCGTCCCACGCATCGTCGTCACGAGCGGCAAAAGCCCCAGCCCCGTGACCGCGTCGTTCGTGCTCTCCGTGTGCAGCGGATCGCGGACCTCCTCGCCCAGCATTTGGTACCCGCCGCAAATCCCGATGACCGGCACGCCCGCTGCCGCCAGCTCGCCAATTTCCTCCGCGTACCCGTTTCGTTTCAAATACAGCAAATCTTCCGTCGTATTCTTCGAGCCCGGCAAGATGACCAGATCCGGCGTCCCGAGACGATCGCCCCTTTGCACGAAACGCAGATTCACATCCGGCTCATGCGCGAGCGCGTCAAAATCCGTGAAATTGGAAATTTTCGGCGTCTGCACCACCGCAATATGCAAGTCGCGCATCACATCGTCATGCGGCAGATCTTGCAAGGAAACGGAATCCTCGTCGTCGATTCCCAGCTTGTCCAGATACGGAATGACGCCCAAGACCGGGACGCCCGTTTTTTCTTTCAAAAAATCCAGCGCCGGCGTCAGAAGCGTGATGTCTCCGCGGAATTTATTAATCACAAGACCGCGGACAAGCGCGCGTTCATCTTCGTCGAGCAGCATCAGCGTCCCGACAATGGACGCCAGCGCCCCGCCGCGATCGATATCGGCAATCAGGAACACCGGCGCGCCGAGCGTCTTCGCAATCCGCATATTCACAATGTCATTCTTTTTCAGATTGACTTCCGCCGGACTCCCCGCCCCCTCAATGACGAGGACATCGAAATGTTCTTTCATGTAATCGAGCGCTTTGACGACCGAATCCCACGCCTGCTGGCTGTAGCGCTCCTGGTAATCTTTCGCGCTGTAATTGCCGACGGATTTCCCGAGCAAAATCACTTGCGAGCAGGAATTTCCCGTCGGTTTCAAAAGCACCGGATTCATTTCCACCTCGGGCGCGATCCCGGCCGCTTCCGCCTGCGCCACCGTCGAGCGCCCCATTTCCCCGCCGCCCTGCGTCACGTACGAATTGAGCGCCATGTTTTGCGCTTTGAACGGCGCGACCTTGTAGCCGTCCTGTTTCAAAATCCGGCAAAGCGCCGTCGTCAGAATGCTTTTCCCCACATGAGAGCTCGTCCCTTGAAACATCGCAAATTTTGTCATGACAGCCGTACCTCGTTCTTTTTCAAATCCATGGTAATCCCCGCGACGGACAGATACACCGCCTCCGCTCTTTTGGCGACATACTGATTCGCCAGCCCGACCAGATCGCGATACACACGGCTCATCGCATTTCCCGGCACGATGCCCATGCCCAATTCATCGGAAACGAAAATGAGCACCTTGTCGGAATACGAAGACAGCTTGGAAAATATCGCATCCAAATCGGTGAGAAGCACCGTTTGCAGCTGCTCCAAATCCGCGACGCCGAGCGTCTCCACGCGCCTGTCGGCAATGTGATCCATCAGCAAATTATTCACGTACATCGTGATGCAATCAAAAAGGACCGCATCCGACGCCGACAGAATTTCATCCATCATCGGCCCGGCCTCGTGCAGCACTTCGAATGTCTGCCAAGAAACCGGCCGTCTTTTCCGGTGAAGAATGACGCGATACCGCATCTCCTCATCCAAAATCTGACTCGTCGCAATGTAGCCCTTCCGTGCCTTCTCGATTCGATCCATGAGCGTCTCCGCGAATTCACTTTTCCCGCTCCGCGCACCGCCCAAGACCAGCAAAATTCGATTCCCCATTTTTCCCTCGCAAAAGAAAATGACAAAGCACGATACATATACACATATTATATCATATGGATTCTCAGAGGAAACACAAAAAAGCGGAAACGGGGAATTCAGTGAGCAGTGAGCAATGAGCAGTGAGCAGTTGGCCGCGCTTTTTTATTGCTTGGCTTTTGCGGCAGGCGCGAGACAGCTTGGAGCGGCGAGCCGGGAGCTTGGAGCAGAAAGCGGTGTCGCCTGACGGCGACGATTTTTATAAAAACAAATGCGGCGTAGGCGCCACAAATTAGCCCTCTTCAGAAGGCTCAGCGGAACCGGCTCCGCCGATTTTTTATAAAACCCCGACACGAGGCGCAAACGCGCAAACAAAAAAGCGACCGCTTGGCCGCTCTTCCCATTTCTGTATCACTCCTGTGGCTTGAAAATTTGTTTCCCGTATTCCGAAATTGATTCGTTAGCCATTAGCTCTTTCATCGCTTCTTTCGGAATCATCGAGCAAAATTTATGATAGGAAGAAAATCCCAACATATAAATGGCCAAAGCGAATGCCAACTTTTCATCCGAAATGTACATATTATCCGCAATCGCCTTGAGCTCATCATACACGGTGTCATGCGGCACGAGACTCTCTCCCTCCTCTGCCACAACACGCTCAATCACCTCAGGCAAGACCCGGCAAATTTGATAAAACGCATCGTCCTCTCCCGTCACAAGTGCGTAGAATTGATCCATACTGACGCGCCGAATCAATTTATGACCGACTTTGTTTTTATCGACCGTCGTCTCCCATTTTATATTTTGTGAGCGCTTTGCAATCGCTTCCACCAGAAAACAAGCGCAATCATCATCCTTCAAAAGCTGATTTTGCATTTTGATGAAAGTCTTCCCGGCCGATGCCGAATTCATCGTGTTGTGCTTGTTTTTCATCTCCACATACACGGTATGCACGACAGAGCCATCCGGCATCGGAATCCCTTGGGGATTTTTATAAATCACGTCCCAACCACCTTCCTCGCCATTCGGCGGAACGTGGCAATTCGGAATATATTGAAAAATTCTCTGATGAAAATATCCAATGTCATTGTTGTTTGATTTATCACGCTGACGAAAAATTTCATTGCTAATCGTTTCTTCCCAAGACGCCCGATACACCGTTTTATCAAAAATCAACTTGATCGGATCAACGATGTTTTTGTTAAAGCGCCGCAAATCAAACGACTCCAGCTTATCCCCGTATTTCTGGATTGTATCACGGACGTGCGTGGCAAAATCTTTTTCACTGATAAACGTCAATTTCCATTTCATACCTGTTCCAAAGCCTCCTTGATTTTCAAACCCACCTCATACGCCAAATTCACTGGAACCGCATTCCCCACCTGCTTGTATTGCGAGCCGATTCCACCGCAAAATTCCCAATCATCCGGAAATGTTTGGCACCTCGCGTTTTCCCTTATCGTAAACGGCCTCGCCTCCGTCGGATGGCAACGATCCGTTTGTTTTTGGCTGGGAGACGTCAGCACTGTCAAGGACGGCTCATCCATGCTGAGGCGCCGCAAAATACCGGTTCGACCGCCGCCCATATTCCAGCAACTCTTCATGTACTCCTTGGCAATCTTCGGATCGATATCGCGCCAATAGCCGCCCGGCGGCACCAATTCAAAAATTTTCGTCTTATACTCCGAATACAAAGTCCCTTCGCTTTTCGGACATCCGGGAAGCACATCACGCAAAACCGGCTTGTATGTATGCGGCTCCGGAAACGAAAAAGAAATCCGATCCGCCAAATCATTCCGAATCCCCACCGTGATCAACCGCTCTCTTTTCTGCGGCACGCCGTAATCCCAAGCGTTCAGCACCTTCTTTTGTATCGTATACCCCGCATCTGCAAAAATGGCGAGCATCGTCTCATACGTTTTCCCTTTGTTGTGACTTTGCAATCCCTTCACGTTTTCAAACAAAAACATTTTCGGCTGCAATTTTCTCAAAAAAATCGCGTAATGATAAAACAAAGTTCCTCTCGCGTCTTCCAATCCCAAGCGTTTCCCGGCATAAGAAAACGCCTGACACGGCGCGCCGCCGGACAATAAATCCAATTCACCTTTTTTCAAAGAGAAATAATCTTCCAAATCCAAGCAAGAAAGCTCCGCCACATCGCCTTCAATCACATTCCACTCCGGACGATTTTTCCGAAGCGTGGCGCAAGCATCCGCATTAAACTCATTCAAAGCCAATGTCTTAAAGCCAGCTTTTTCTATCCCCAATGCCAAGCCACCGGCACCGGCAAACAATTCAATCGTCGTCAACATTCCTACCTCAGCGTCCGGCGAAATCTACGCCTCACAAAACAGTTCTCCCAAATCATTCTGTCTAAGTAATTTATCTTATTATACCATAGAGATTTTTAGAGGAAACTCGGAAAGCGAAAAACGGAGAAACGGCGTGGTGAAATTCAGTGAGCACTGCAGATACGTGCTTCGCTCGATTTTATAAAAATGCGGCGAAGTGCTTCCGCTTCAAGCCTTTCAAGCCTTTCAAGCCTTTCAAGCTTTATAATCCCTTCTCCCCTCACTCCACACACCATGGAACACCGGATTGACATCTTGTCAATCATATTTTTTCCGTTTTCTCAATTTACCCCAAAAAACAAAAAATTCTCATTCCTGCAAAAAAGTGTCTGAAATTTGCGACAATTCTTTGCAAAAATGCGAATCTGAGAAAAAGTGATAAAAATGATTTATATGGTGGTAATAAAATTTTGAATGCTACAACATATAGTTAAGCACGAAAAGAATTTTTCTCTTTCTTTCTGTCTGGATGATTTCTTTCGCCGATTTCAAAATTTCTGATTCTTTCGCGAAATTGATAAGCTCATAAAAGCTGCTTTTTGATAATTTCCCTGCAAAATTTCCGGGAAAAACGGCCGGAATTTTATTTCATCCCCTCTATATCTTGTGATTTTTCATTTTTTCATGTTTTTTCCGACATTTGCATTTTCTTTCCGTTTGCTATACAATGCAATCGTGAACTGATACGAACGCGGTTCGAACCGGTGCTCGCGGTGTTTCCTATCGGTGGCGGATTAATTTTACGCGACGTCATTAGAGGGACATTTCTGAGCTGGGAGCTCCCGCGCGTGTCAGGGCACCGATGCGAGGAGGCCCGCTCAAACGTTTCTTCGTATCGGTTTGAGAAAAGTCCTGTGGCAGCTGACGCAGGCACCCGGCCGAAAGGCTGCGGTTTCCGGAATCGCCAAATGTTGTGCACGCCTTCCGATCCCATGATAAAGTCCCGAATACGCCGGCTCAACTTCGGAAGAGTCGTCGACGAGGCGGAGCTCATGCGACGGTCGGTCGGGTACAAAAGGTTCCGGAAACGAAGCAAAAAGGTCAGTTCTTTGAAAATCCAAATGTTTCACAAGGCAGGTCCGATGGTCTCGGGCCGGGAATCTCCGTAAATGCAAACGTCGGTCACTCCCATGATAAAACCCCGAATACGCCGGCCCAACTTCGGAAGGGTCGTCGACGAGGCGGAGCTCATGCGACGGTCGGTCGGGCGCAGGAGATGGCTCGAGGCCGGAGGAAATGCCAAAATTCTATGGTCTGCCGCGGCGGTCAGGCCGAACGGATCCGAAAACCCCGCAAGTCCCGGGAGATATTGCGCCCTTTTGCAAGCAGAAAGGCGGCTGTTTCCGGGCAAACAAAAAAGCCGAGAAGAGAAATGGTACTGTCGACTCGTGATAGGCCGTCGTGACGCCGGCACTCCATTCCCCTCTCAGGTTTTTATATCCTACTCTCTGATTTCTACATAGTCAATGCACTATTGTTATAAGACCAAAATAGTTTGGCAGAAAGAGTAATCATTATGGCGAAGGTATTGAAAATGACCTTTAATACGCAAGACAACAATACGATGGACTTGACGCTGGATATTCCGGCGGCGGATTTGACGGAGGATGTCGTCACGGAAAAAGCGGCGGTCATCATCCCGATCTTGCAGACCAAGAGCGGTCTCAATGCAATTTCCCTGAAGTCGGCGTCGTACATTGAAACGACGGCGACGAAGATTTGCTAAGGAGGACATCATGGCAAACAAAACGCTGGCATCTTCCAGATTGCAACTGATTTTCTCGGTGGACGCCGAAGGCACGACGAAGTCGATGAGCTTCTCGCGCATTCGCCTGGACGCAACGCCGGACCAGTATTACAACGCAGCTCTCGCGCTGGGCGACCTCTGCGCGCATCCGCTCCAAGGGGTGCGGCTGGTGGAAACGAACCAGCTGACGGATTAGGAAATAACGAAAAAGCTCCCTTCGGGGAGTTTTTTTGTTGGTATCAAGGGGGCGTCAAAAAAAGCTTGCAGAAAAAGACGGAAGGCCGTATACTGTGAGCAAAACAGGCAAAACCCAATCCTGTGACGATACGAAAGTGTTTATAGAGAGGAGTGATTTAAGTGAGTGCAAAAATCAGTAACACGAAAGAGCTAAAATCCTTTCTAAAAAAAGTCAAAGCAGACATAGATGAATATGCAATCTTTCCTGATAACCATTTTCCTTATGAAACGATGGGATATATAACTCCAAAAGGAAACGGCTGGGAAATAGGTATTCGTGAACGAGATGTATATCATCACCAGCAACGATTCGCTACCGAAGCAGAAGCGTGTCAAGCATTTCTGAAAAGGTTTTTTCCAGAGGTGCTGAACGGCTAAAAATGATTTTATGTAATAGCGGCTCTCATTCTCACCTATTTGAATACGTGTTTGAAAGAAGACCGCGAGGAAGGTGTTTTAATTGAAAAATATTCATAATTTATCAAGCTTACGGGATGTATTACAAAGGGCAAATCAGCCTCGCAACGAATACAACCTTAATGAAGGAGATGAGTATTCGGTAGATACCGTAAATTACATAAAAAAGATAGGAGATAAATGGCAGATTGGAGTTTTTGAACGCGGAGATTTTCATGACGTTCATAATATAAATACTGAAGCAGAAGCTTGCCAAAGATTTTTGGAGGAGTTTTATCCGAGAATAGCAAAAGTTAGAACTTGATTTTATACCATGATAAAGCTCTGTCATCACCCAATCCTTATGTGGCCACCGGCAACCGTCCACTGAAAGATTTCCTCCCGAAGAAGGCATAAGCGATAACGCTTCGCGAACTTTTAATAAAGCGAAGGGAAAGAAAGCCCGATCAGCGGTTCACGGTCAACGGACAACGGATAACGGATAACGGATAACAGGTCAGAAGACAATAAAAAAAGCACGGCGGGAACATTTCCTTCCGTGCTTTCTTTCGTTTCCTTCACAGC